>NZ_JBEYZW010000070.1:0-37444 GCF_040646215.1 Streptomyces sp. NPDC046215
GTCGACAAGATCTCCACCGGCAACAACGACCTGATCTACTACGACGCCAACGGCGACTCGGTGAAGATCGAGCGGTGGCACGAGATCACCTTCCCCAACCGTCCGCCGAAGGTGAAGGCCATCGAGATCCTCTGACGGATTAACGGGCGGTTTTCGCCGACGGGCCGGTTCTCCGGGAAGACCATTCCCGCCGAAGCGTCCGACTCCGAACCCGCCCTGCCGGGATAACATTCGGATTCTCCATCAACGCGAATCCTCTCCCGCCCGGCTCACCGATGCCGACCACCCTTTCCGGGCGTGGCCAGCATCGGCCAGTGCCATGAGAAGCGGGAATTCACGGCCAATTACCGACCGGCCCGAACGCGGCCAGACGACAGCCCGGCCGCGTTCAGTAACTCCGCTTCACAGTTAGCTCGTTTTGCTCGTTGACGACCGTCATGGCGGCGGTGAAGACGTCGAATCGCCTCGAACGAATCGTTCGCTGGACGAAGACCTTCACCGACCCGCGGCTCTGCGCGGCCGTCGTCGACCGCCTCACCTTCGGCGGGAACACCATCCGGACCGAGACGGAGTCCTACCGCCTCGCTCAGACCAAGACCCTGGCAGTCCAGGCAGCAAACTGAAGCACCAGGTCAGGCGGCTCCGATCAGTCGGCGTCGAACGTCACGGCCGCGGTGAGGCCCTCGATGAACGTCCTGAAGTCCGCGGCCAGGGTGAGCTCGGTGTCCCAGTCCGTGTCAAACCACCTCACCGACGGCTCGCCCTGCCGGCCGCAGAGCCGGTAGTCGAGAGCAATCCAACAGTGCCCATCGCCAGAGAGCAGGACGAGCGGGGACGGCAGGCCCCACTCCTCGACCAGACAAGGCGTGTCCAGCAACGACAACTGGCCTTCGCGGCGGCCGATGCCCATCAGCCCGTCCAACGGCACGTGGCTCTCACTCCACGAAGTCCGCATCGTGGTCGGGAAGGCGTCCCGGTCGGGCGCCACCAGGCCGCCGTTCTGCAGCCGCAAGATCTCCAGCAACGATGACGGCAGACGCACCCCGAGCTGACGCTCGGCATTTTCGACATCCACGTCGGTCAACGGCGCCTGAAGCCCATAAGGGCCCTCGTCCCAGAACGTCACCTTGACTTCATCGAACCGAGTCACACCCGCATCCTACGATCCCTCCATCACCACAAGCCGGGACCTATCGAACTACTGGGCGATATCAAATTCCATCGACTTCCCGGCCAGCAGAGGGGGCGAGCGACGCCCGAATGTCCTGTGACAACGAACTTGGACCCTTTGCCATCGGACCTAGACGGCTCCCGCTAGGGCCGAGGACTCGTGGCCAGACGTCCAGGACCAGATCGTGCCTGTGCCGATACCGAGACGGGCGTCTGAACGAGCCGATACGGTTCCCCCATGACGAAAACTGCCCGGACCATGAAACGTGCGGGAGCCCTCGTCGCGGCAGCCGCCGTGTCGGCGCTCGCCTTCCCAGCCCAGGCCCACGCCGCTGCCGTCGCCTGCGGCGGCGGGGTCTCGACACAGAACATCGGCGCCCGGGGCTGTATTTCCGCCGAACGCTGGAAGGAAGGAAAGATCTTCTGGCGCGACATCACCGCCCACGCCCTCATCACCAACTCCCGCTCCCACGCCTCATGGGTCGAGTACGAGGCATACCTCCACGTGCAGGGCGACGGCGACGACTGGATGAAAATGGGCAGCGGCCGGACCATCGTGGAGCGGCGTTCCACGGTCGGCCCGATCGCCATCGCCACCTCCACCCGCCTCTGTGGCCCGGTCAAAATCACGATCCGCGTCCACGTGAGGCCGGCGGGGGGCGCCTGGTCGAACTGGTCCAGCGCGGTGACCTCGCAGTGCCAGACCTGACGCTGCCAGACCTCGCACACCGCAGCGCCCCCGAGGCTCTCGTGTCTTCTACGGGGGAATTATCAGGAATGTAGTGGTGGTCGCGGCTAGGAGCTTGGGTCAGTAAAGGGTTGGCTGCAGCCGAGACTGGAACGCTAGGTCTCGGCCGGACCTTGGGGCTGGTCTAGGCTGCTGGCCATGAATTCGGCCATGACCAGCGGTGTGACCACTGCGCCCGCCATCCTTGACGCCATGGAGCTGACTTCCGATCCGGAGCTGGAGGTCCGGTTCGCGGAGTCGGCCCACCAGATCCTGGCGGACCTGGTCAGTGGAGGTGCCGCGCTGGGCTGGGTCGAACCACCCTCGCGGGATGAGGTGACGGAACTTCTCGGTCACGTCGTCTCTGCTGTGCAGGCCGGGGATGCGGCCCTGCGTGCCGCTTACCTCGACCGTCGGCTTGTCGGGTTGGGGTACTGGCTCCGCTACGTCCGACCGACCCATCGGCAACACGCCGATCTGGAGAAGATCGCGGTAGATGCTGCTGCCCATGGTCGTGGCGTCGGCCGGGCGCTGACCGCTGCCTTGATCGCTGACGCCCGGGAGGCGGGTATCGAGGTCCTCACCCTGGACGCCCGTGGCGACAACACCAATGCCCTGCACCTCTACCGATCGCTGGACTTCACCGAATACGGCCGTCTCCCCGACTTCGTCGCCGTCGGCGAACACCGCTACGACAAGGTCTTCTGCATGCTGGACCTCCGCCGACAAGGCTGACCACTGCCACGCACGAAGGACCGGCAGCGACCCGCCGGCGCTTCGCGATCTTTCATGCGAGATGATCACGATATGCGTGGTGGGAATGGACTGTTCGAGGTCGAGCCGGTCGGGAAGAAGCGGTCTGGGGGCCGTCCGGCGGCGGTGGACAAGACGTTTCGGGCCTTCGATCCGCACCAGGTCCTGCTGCTGCCTCCATCGCTGGACGACTGGCTGCCCGAGGGCCACCACGCCCGGTTCGTCGCCGACCTGGTCGACGAGGTGCTCGACCTCTCGCCGATGCTGGCGGACTACACCGATAAGCGCGGCTACCCGCCCTACGATCCCCGGCTGATGCTGCGGCTGCTGATCTACGGCTACACCACCGGGGTGCGCTCCTCGCGGGCGATCGAGCGCAAGTGTACCGACGACGTCGCGTTCGGTTCCTGGCCGTCGACCAGGCCCCGGACTACCGCTCGATCGCCCGGTTCCGCCGCCGTCACCTGGACGTGCTCGCCGGCCTGTGCACCCAGGCGCTGCACCTCGCGCAGAAGCTCGGCATGGTCAAGATGGGCCGCGTCGCCCTGGACGGCACGAAACTTCAGGCCAACGCCTCCAAACACAGGGCGATGAGCTACGGCCGCCTGGTCGACAAGGAGGAGCGGATCGAGGCCGAGATCGCCGCCCTGGAGGCCCAGGCCCAGGCGCTGCCGGCCGACGCGCAGGCCACCGACGAAGCCGAGGACCAGATGTTCGGCGCCGACGGCAAGGACACCGACCTGCCCGCCGAGCTGGACCACCGGGAGAAGCGCCTGGCCAAACTGCAGGCCGCTCGCGCGCAGATCGAGGCCGAGGCCGCCGTCAAGGCACGCCGCCACGCCCAGGACAAGGAACGCCGCCGTCAGGAGCGTGGCGGCATCAGCGACGAGCAGGCCGTCACCGACGCCGGGGACAAGGCCGCCGCGAAGGCGCGCTCCAAGCCCAAGGCGCAGGCCAACTTCACCGACCCCGACTCGCGGATCATGAAGAACAGCGACGGCGCCTACATACAGGCATACAACGCCCAGGTCGTCGTGGACGAGAAGCACCAGGTCATCACCGCCGCCGACGTGACGACCAACCCCTCGGACGCGCTGAACTACACCACCATGCTGAACCAGTCGGCCCAGAACACCAGCCGCCACCCCAAACAGGCGCTGGTCGCCGGCTACTGCTCCGAGGCCAGTCTCAACGCCGCGAGGGACCGTCAACTGGTCTGCGGCACCGGCACGTTCATGGCCACCGGACGCCTGGCACACGACGAGCAGGCCCCGCCCGCACCGCGCGGACGGATACCAGCGAACGCCACGCTGAAGGAACGGATGGCCCGCAAGCTGCGGACCAAGCCCGGCAAGGCCGCCTACAGTCGCCGCAAGGCCATCGCCGAACCCGTCTTCGGCCAGATCATGACCTGCCACAACGGCCGCCGGCTCCTCCTGCGCGGCGAAGAGGACGCCCGCGGCGAGTGGCGCCTGCTGGCCGCCTGCCACAACCTCCGCAAGATCTTCCGACACGCCGGAACCGCTGGACTCGCCACCGCGGTCGGCTGATCAACCGGTCCCCGGCCCCGTCACGGCCCTACCAGGCCGCCCACCTGACGGACAAAACCCATCCCGGCCTCACAGGCGCTAACCGGACGACCGCGACTGATCCCACCGCTCACGGACACCCGACCAGTTGCCTGTTACCGACCCGCGCTCCTAGTCGAAGAAGCGCCGACAGGGCCAAAAGGCCGCCAACCCACCGCAGCACCGTGACGAACGCGTCGCGGTTGACCGCGCCGTCGGGAGAGCCGCCGGTGATGGCGAAGAACACTACGGCGGTCAGCGCGATGCCCAGGTGAATGGCGGTGTTGAACAAGCCCGAGGCCGAGCCGGCGTCCTCGTGCGGGGCTCTGGCCAGCGACAGATCGGCGAGCGGGCCGGAGACCATGCCCAGGCCGAAGCCGATCAGCACTACTGGTGCGGTCATCGCCAGAGGGTCAGGTCGGCCTGACGGCTGCCGATCTGGAGCCCCTAGGTGACCATCGCAGCGGTCGCGCTGAGGGCTCCGGCCTGCGGCAGACGGCGGGCGAATCGCCCGGCCGTCTTTGCCGCGACTGTCGCGCCGCCCAGTTCTCCCCTGGGGAGCAGCACGGAGGCCACGGGCGCCACCAGAGCGGAGCCCGCCGCCATCGTCACCGGCTCCATCCCGCCCCCGACATCATCGCCGTACCTGACGACTACCAGCGTGAACCCCGCACGCAGCTCACCGCCATAGCTAAGGGTGATCGAACACGGTCCGAACGGCACCCGAGCGGCGAGCACTGCACGTATAGGCGACCGGCGTTGCGCCGGAAGACGGGGCAGATGCTCATGTGAGGATTGATGCCGGGGGCCTGAGGGACTCAAGCTGGGCCTGGAGCTTTCTCCGTGCCTGGTCACCGGCCCATCGGACAGGCCCTGGAAGCGGTTCCCGGACACCGACCCGTGCCTGGCGATCCGTCCGGCGCACACCGCCGCCCGAGGCTCCCACGGGCGGCGGTGCGGACAGTCGTTCAGTACGCAAGGTGGAAACCGGCGCCGACTCCACCGTTGGCGTTCATCTCGTCGATGATGCTCAGGATGGGCGAGCTGTGCTGGGCGCCCCAAGCGTTGCCGACCAGCGTCTGTCCGACGACGACCGGGGAACCGGAGTCGCCGCCGTTGGTCCAGATGAGGTGGGTGAACCACATGTTGTGGGTGCCCAGCTTGATACCACAGGTGAGGCCGGTGCGGTGGCCTTGCTTGCACATGCGGACCCCGTTGGCGGGCGGGGCTCCGATCGATGAGATGGTCACCTCGCCGACGGTGCTGGTGGGAGCGACTCTGGTCTCGTCCAGCAGGATCACCGCGTAGTCAAGGCCCTTAGGGCCGCTGTTGAGAAGGTTGTTGGGCGTGCTGACGTACGTCACCGTGCCGATGGGCCCGGTCTCCAGATCGGGGCGGGTGTTGGGAATCGGCGCCGGGGCCTGTGCTGTGCCCGCGGGCGAGGCGTCCCGGTAGACCTTTTCCCCGACGAGCTTGTTGCCCTTGTCGTCGATGAAGCAGTGTGCATTGGTCAACGCCACCAGATTGCCGGCGTTGTCGCGGCCTACCGCGGTGAGGGTGCAGATGAACAGGCTCGTGGGCGCCTCCGGGCTTGGACTCATCCGGAAGACGATCCCGGTGCCGCCGCCGACGGGGGTGCGCGTGTCCGTATGGGAATCCGCACTCGCGGACGGAACCGCGCTGATGGACATGGCCGCCGCGAGGACGGCGAGGCCGAGGGCGCATATCGCTCGTAACATGTGATGACTCCTGTATAGGGCCGGTTTTCTGGTGTGGGGCTTGGCGGGGGTCGCGGGGTGCGGAGGGGACCGTATGCGCCTGGAAACTGCATACGGCCAGGTCGGCAGCGGTGCCGGCAGTCGAGCCGACGGACCTTCAGGTGACCGTCGCACTGGCCGCTGCCGAGGAGAGGCTCCGGGAGTTCATGGCGTCACCCGCATATACGGCTGCGCCCGGGCCTGCGGCCGACCGGAACGTCTTCAGGGCCGCCGGCGTGCCGGCATGGGGATCGGTGGTCGGGGGCGCGGCCTGCGCCGCCGAGGGGAGCACGACCAGCACCGCGCACGCCGCGCCGAGTGCTGCGGCCGCCAGTCCTGCGCGGCCGGACTCACTTGCCATGCTTCCTCCTTGGGATGATTCGGCGAGCCGGTCGATCCGCATAGTAGCCAGGGTGCGCAGGACTGGCTCCCCGGAACTTCCCGGATGGACAGCCGGACCGTCGGGCGGCGTGGCAGCCCGCACACTCCCGTCTTCCGAGCCGGGCGGTTACGACGGGAATGGGGACTGCGTGTCAGTACCGCCCTCCGGCGTGCCTTGTCGGGACTCAAGTCTCCGGTCGTTCGGGCAGCCCGCTGTGCTCGGGAGGTGTCGTCAACTTCCGTGGCGGCTTTGTGCTGACCACGGAGCGTTGAACATTGACATTCAGGCGCCCGCAGACCGCGCAGGCAGCGGAGTGCGCTGCGTCCATTCGCCGTACCGGCCGCCTCGGTCCCGACGGCTCCTGGTCCGGTCCGGTCCGCTCCGGTCCAGGCAGCGCCCCTCACCGCGGCTCCTGGCGGCTGCCCCGGGCGCTCAGTGCGCGGATCGGCCCGATCAGCGCCCGGTAGACCGGCCGCACCACACGGCCGGGAAGGTGGCCGTGACGTTCCTCGTGCCAGACCCTCGCCCTGCGGTGCGACGCGATGGGCAACCACCGGTCGGGATCCGGGGGTTCGGATGTGTGGAACTCGACGCGGCAGAGGTGCTTCGTACTGACGAAGCCGTACTGGCCGGGGCTGACCAGCCGCAACGGAGCGCCATGGTCGCTGTCGAGCGGCTGCCCGTCGAGACGGTCGGCGATCAGCACGTCGTCCGCCAAGGCGTCCTCCAGCAACGCGATCGAACGGTAGCCGTCGAGACCTTCGAAGACGACATGGCTGATCGGCGTGCCCGGCTCGAGCAGCGGTTCGACCCGCGTGCGATAGAGGGTCCGGAAGGGGGCTCCCTCCCACAGCAGGCCGGTCGCCGACCATCCGGCGACACAATGGAAGTCGGCCCCGAGCTCTCGTCGTGGCAGCTCTGCGAGGTCGGCCACGGACAGCGTGAGGGCCTCGGTCAGGACTCCGCCGACCTCGATCACCGGGTCGGCGGGGACGAGTGGAGGCGGGTGATGGAGGTGCTTGCCGAAGCGTGGGAATCCATCAACGGCGCGTTGGCCTGGGGGAAGCGTCATGCCAGTCCTCCATGGGGTGAGGCTCGGTACGAGGAGAGGTCGTGATCGGAGGCTGAGCTTCGGCTCCGCCGGTCCTGCCGGCCCTGCCGGTACGGCCGGTCCTCCCCCGCTCCGGTGGACTCCCCGGCCGTTCACCGCAGCCGGGCAACCGGCCCGGTGCCTCGTGGCGCCGGGCCGATGCTTCATACGCTAGGGCCTCCACCGCACGGGAGATTCAAGGGGAGGCGATGAACGTCACTTGGTCGATCGGGGAACTCGCCACGCGTGCGGGGCTGTCGGTGAAGACCATCCGCTACTACACCGACATGGGCCTGCTGCCGACGGCCCCGCGCAGCAGGGGAGGCCATCGCCGCTACCCGCCACAGGCGCTGGAACAGCTTGAGCTGGTGCGGCAGTTGCGTGCGCTGGATGTACCGAGCGTGGCCATCACCGGCGTCGCGAACGAAGGCCAAGGCCTCGGCGACCTGATGGCCGCGCAGTTGACGGGCACCCAGGCGCAGGTGGCGGAACTGCGCTGGCGTGAGGCGCCGTTACAGGCGTTGGAGGAGTGCTTTGGGCCGGAGCAGCTGCGGCGGCTGCGCGTGCTGGCCAAGGTTCGGTGCCGGCCATAGGCCACCGCGGACCTCGCCCGGACATGGGAGCGCGTCCTGCCAGCCGGGGCTGCCGGCGCGCCTGGCCGACGCCATCACCGCACAGGCCGGTCCGAGCCGCCGCGCGATCCCACCCTCGATGCCGTACTGGCCTACGCCGAGCTCCATTGCCTCGTGGCGGAGCCAAGCGGCAAGTCAGGGCCTATTTCGGCAGGGCTGCACAGTTCGGGGTGAGGGTGTGCACGCAGGGACCACGGGAGGAAGATGCGAAGCCGTCCGGAGTCCCAACTCGCTCCTCGGCACTGACGCCCCGCCGCCCGTCCCCCCACCCGCCCGCGCATCTGGCCCCTCCAGGGACTCACCGGCACGCCGGCCCCTACATGTGCCATACGCCACATGCTCACCGCGTCTTGCTGAAACGGCTACTGAAATGTCGAACGAGACACTGAAGCGCCGGATGGGAACCGACAGGCGTGACCCAACTTCGATGGCGCCAACAGCGTCCGTCAAAGATCGATGGCACGCGATCAAGGTTCGATGGCACAGGACAATTGTGACGGCCGCCGATAGTTGGCGAGGCTCGTGAAGGAACACACAGGTGCCTTGGGCGGTGGTCGGCCCTAGGTGGCGACTTTGGCCAGCGACAGTTGGCGAGCCGCCAGTTGCCATTGTCACGCAGAGTGAAGGCCGTATTTCCCGGTCGCGTCCGCTTGTGTGGCAGTTATCCGGGTCTGAGTAGTTGGCGTACAGGAAATCCCCGTGAGAACGACCATGGTCCGGTCGGCGCGAGCGTGCTGACGCGGTTCTCGTACTCGCGGCGGGCCTTGCGCTGGGCAGGGGCGTCCTGGGAACCGTTGACGGCGGGCGGTGCACGGCAGGGACGGCGCTGACGCGGAGGGTGTAGCCCTGCTGCGCCGTACGGTCATCCCCTGGTAGAGCGCGGTTCGACCACAGGGAGGTATCGGCGCGCGACTGCCCGAACCCTGTGGCTGGACGGTGCCTTGGTCCGCGGGACGCGCCGGAGAGGGGGTGCCAGCCGTTTCCTTGGGAAGCGCAGTCGCCTGCCCCGAGACGCCAGGATCGTGCTCATCGTTGTCCGGTGCGGGAACCGTCAGCAGCGCTTCGAGGAGCACCGCGGCCTCGGTGGTGTTCAACGGCGTGGCGGTGCTGCCGCTGGAGGGGTGGTGGAAGACCCGCAGGAGCACGTCGGCGAGGCGGGGCTTGGCCTTCCGGTCGAACAGGCAGTGGGCGCACAGCCAGGCCATCGGTACTCGCCCCCCCCCCCGAGAGGTCGGTGATAGAGCCGTTCACCCGAGTATCTGATAACCGGGGGCCTCGTTGAAGCGGGTACGAAGCATTCCAAGCGGGCGGTCTTCGCCTTCACCATCACTGCTGCAGTCCTCGCGATCGGGATACCCGCCCATACGGCGGAGGGCCCTGCCGGGTCAGGTCAGACGGCTGCCGTTGTCGAGGATGAGAAGGGGGAGGGGTTCGTCAGCGCCGTTCTCGACCAGCTGTTCGGCACGGCCCCGGATGTCGCCACGAACTCCATGGGCCAATCTTTCGTCTTCCCCAGCGACGACGTCCCGCTCACCCCGTATGACTCTCTGTTGAGGTGAGAAGCCCGTTCGGGGAACGGTCCCGCGACCGTCCCCCGAGCAGATGGCTGGGCAAGTAGGCGCACCGCCGTTCGCTCCTCAGCCAACGTCGGCGGACAGGGGGTGCGGTCTCTTTACGTGCGGGGTGAAGGGCAGCGACGCTGCGGAGGATGGCGTTGCCGGAGAAGGAGCACCTGTCGCGGCGGGTGTGCTCGCTTCTTCGTTCCTTCTAACGATCACGTCGACAGAGTCAAGCCCGTGCTCGTCAGGCATCCGTCGGCGGCCTCCGGCCGGTGCTGGGACACCATAATTCGCTTCACCGCGCGAACGATCCTGCCGAAGTCGGCGGCCTGTGTGAAGCCGACCAGAGGTATCGAGTCGGCCGGCTACGGCTGTCACATGGGACGGGGCCGCCGCCCGGCGAGCCGGTCGGCCCCGCACACCTCACACGCCACCGCTCCCGGCCAGGCCGCCGACGGCGATGAAGCAGGCGCTAAAGACCTCTTTATTGAAATATGCGAAATATTCCTGAAATAAACTCTCCCACCCATGCACGCCACTCGCACAAGAGTGCCATCCGAGCCATTTGACCCCACGCATTCCAGCCAGTTCACAGAACACGTCTTGAGAGTCAAGAAATTTCGATGGGAAGGTGAAAAGCGAACCGATCGATGGGGGGTGAAGAAATGAGTCTCAAGATCGCTATCAAGAAGGTCAAGGAGATCGACGACCTGACCAAGGTCCCGACCAGCGGCCGCTGTGGCTGACCCTTGCATGTAACAGAGCCGACGCGGCGCACCAGCGCCGCGTCGGACTCTATTTCGGAATTCCCGGTAAACGTCTGGTTCAAGCGTGATAAACAGGAGGCCATCGTGCCCGAGGAAGCACCCACTCCAGTCGAGATCGACGAGCGGTACCGGCCGAGGCTGCGGCACTGCACCTTCCTCACGCCCGAAGGCGAAGAAACCACCTACATGATCGTAGGCCGGGAGTACTTCGAGCTCTCCACCGAAAAAGATCAATTAGAGATTTTTCTCAACGTTAAGCGATATTTTGACGGACGCCACTCCGTCGCCGATATTCATCGCATCACGGGTGTCGACCAAGCGGACGTTCTCGACACCGTCCGGATGTTCTCCGACGCAGGACTGTTCCGGTCCGTACGGCCGCTGGAGTCGATACCTTCCAGTGTTTTCGTGCAGCAGATCGAGGAAAGCTGCGACATGTGGGGCAAGCAGATCGGCTACCACCCCCTGTTCACCGGTCTGTCCACCCAGCGGCTCCGCCGCGAGGTGTTCGTCGGGATGATCCTGGAGATTTACCACTACATCAAGTCGGCCTCCAAGCACATCGGCACGGCCATCGCCCACTGCAACGACCCCGCCTTCGCACCCTTCCTGGCCGAGTACCACTCTGAGGAGTGGAACCACTCCCACTACGCCGTGGACACGTTGGTGCGCCTGGGCATGCCCAAGGAGCAGGTCCTCACCGCCCACCCGATCATCGGCACCTGGTCCCTGATCAACAACCTCTGCGAGATCGCCCGCCAGGACACGTTGTCCTACCTGGCCTGCACGAACCTGTTCGAAGCGCGCGAGCAGGACGCAGAGGGTGCGGCCAAGGACATGCGCGAGCTCACCAGCGCCTACGGGTTCCCTGCCGATGCGACGGATCCGCTGATCCAGCACATGGAGCTCGATGTCGCCGCCGGCCACAAATCCCTTCTCGCCGAGGCCCTCGGTTCACGCGAGAGTATCGCCGCGGTCGACGCTCACCGGGTCGTCAACAACCTGCACGACCTCAAGCACTCCTACGACCAGTTCCATGACGGGATCGTGCAGTACTACTCGGAGGTTTCCAACTACATCCCCCGGCTGACCGTGGATTACTTCAGCCTCTGATCGGACGTCACACAGAAAATGCTGAAGGATCGGCGATTTCTTCGCCTCTGGTCCGCGTACTCGGTGAGCACCCTCGGTGACGAGACGTATGTGCTGGCCGTTCCCTTCCTGGCGTACCAAGAGGGCGGAACGGCTTCCACCATGGCGCTCATACAGTCCTGCGCCCTCTTCCCTCAGGCGGTCTTCGGATTCCTCGGAGGGGTGCTGGCGGATCGCTCCGACAAAATCAGGCTGCTGCGCACCGCTTACCTCGCGTCCAGCCTCACACTCCTGGCCGCTCTCCTGGGATATGTCTTCATCGAAGGCGGCAGGCTCTTCCTGCTCGCCGCCGCCGCGCTGATCCTCTCCGCCTTCGCGGCGATTTCAGCAGCGAGTGTGGACAGCGCGGTCCCGAGTTTCGCGGCACCGGAGCAACTTGCGCGAGCTAATTCCATGACGGAGACCACCCGGACCGTCGCGACGGTGGTGGGGCCTGCGGCAGCGGGAGTCCTGGTAGCCGCCGCGTTCCCGGGCACCGCTATTCTCGTCAATTGCGCGGCTTTCGCGCTCTCATTCCTGCTTCTCAAAGGCCTGTCCGTCGCCCCGGAGCCACGACCAGCCGGACACTCGTCCGCCGGCGGCGCGGTGCTGCGCGACCTCACGGAGGGCGTGCGCTATCTTGCCCGCTCCCGCCCCCTGTTCATCGGAGTCTTTCTCAGCACCTCAGCGAACTTCATCTTCGGGGCCTACGAGGCGATGCTCATCTACTACTTCCGCTCCGGCCTCGGCCTGTCGGAGAAATGGACCGGACTCGCCCTGTCCATCGCGGGAGCCGCCTCGGTCCTCACCGCTCTCCTCCTGGTCTGGCGGGCTCCGTCGAAGAACTTCGGCCGCATCATGACGGCTTCAATCCTCCTCCAGGGGGTGGGCGTGCTCATCATCCCCCTGGGCGGCGGCATCGCATCAGCCGTGTGCGGTCAAGTGGTGCTGACCGTCTTCCTCGTCATCTACACCGTCTACTGGCGCGCCTTCCGACAATCCATCTGCGCCCCCCGGTTTCTCGGGCGCGTGTCCGGAGCCTGCCGGGCCATCGCCTACACCGGCACGTTTCTCGGCAGCCTGATCTCCAGCATGGTGCTGGGGCTCGTGTCCGACGTCGCGTCGGTATTCCTGGGAATCGGCGCGCTCACCATCGCCATCGGCGTCGCGGGCTCCTTCGTCCTGGCCTGGAGCACTCGAGCGGACGGCAGTACGCATGACGAGGCACACACCGGCACCCGTCGCGAGAAGGCCGGAACCTGAGCGGTAGCCCCGTATGCCGCCCCCAGTTCAGGCCCAAGCCCTGTTCGGACGATTCGATTACCGGTATCCCGGTCGCAGGCGCAAGATCGGGCAAGCCCAGGAGATCGGGCTCACCGGGGTCCCGCCTGGACGTCTGGTCCCGGGCCCCCGTCGGCGACGGCAAGACACCCGAGCCGCACTCCGTGGTCTTCGAAGCGCCCTCTTCGAAGGTCACCCCCATCGAGGGAACGGACTACAGCGGCGTGCCGCGCCGCCTCGCCCCCGCCCCGCACAGCCGGCGCCCGCAACCCGAACCTGCCCGCACAACCGAGGGCACTGAGCTGAAGTGGTGGCGGTTCATCTCCCGCCCCACCTCCGCCGGCGGGGTCCTGCACCGCGGCGACTGCCCCGCCTCCAGCGGCGGAGCCCTGCTCCCCCTCAACGAAGCCCGCCTCATCCTCGACGAGAAGGGCGTCAGGCCCTGCCCGCAATGCCACCCCGAAAGCCGGCTTCGCCAGACACCACCACCGCCCGGCACGGCGTGAGCACCAGGCCCCGGCCCACGGGAACCGGCACGCTGCCGTTGGGGCGGCCGTCCCCGGGCACGTCCCAATTCTCGGGAACGGAGTGTGCCCGGAGACGGGAGCGGGCGCGCCGGGCAGGCAGCCCGGCACCACTCTCCCCCGCCCCTGGCCCGTCCGGGAGCTGACCGCATGTCGGCACCGGCGTAGGCCCGTTGGCGGCAGGCTGGCCGTACCCGTGCACGGCAGGCGCAGCAGTGGTCCGGGGCAGCCTCCGGTGCCGCCGGCGCCCGCATCACCAAGTCGGCCCGTTGCACAAACCGGTTCCCGAGCCGGTGGGAAACCTCGGTCTCCCGTCCGAGCCGGTGACCGATGCCCGCGCGGTGCAGTTCAGCGGCCGTGGACATGACCGCGGCGGCATGGTCGTCATAGCCGCCTCCCAGCAGTCCCCCAGTGTCCGGGTCGTACTCGGGCTTGCGCAGCGCGGAGATCCGTATGCCCTTCGGCTCCAGCAGCTTCTTCGCCTCGCGGTGCCCTCGGACGGTGAGCACCCACACCTGCCCCTGGTCTTCCTGGACAGACTCGATCCTCGCCAAGCGGTGGCCTTCGAGATCCAGGAGGTTCTCCCTCGTCTGCTTGTCGTGCCGGTCCTCCGGGCGGGTCAGCCTCCACAACTGGTCAGCCGTCGCCCTCTGGAGAATGCCCAGCGCTTGCAACAGTTCTCTCCCCCGCGAGTTCCTCCTATGAACAGGAGGCTGTGAGAATGGCGTCTTCCTCACAGGAGGGTTGTCGGCGCTGCGGCGACCTCCTGACCGTCGGGTTTGACCTGCGGAAACACCGATTTCGGGGCGAAGGATCGCGGAGGGGCCGATGGCGGGGGCGGCGAAGGGGGAGGAAACAGCGGTGGCGGGCGTCTCAACGCAGTTGCCCGCAGCGGCCGGCGGGGGCTGCTCGGGCGGGCTGACGGCGGTCATCGGATCCTCGGTTCCTCCGGCTGGCGGGAGGCCGCCGGTGTGGGCCAGGGCCGATGCGCACCTCGCACCGGCGGGTGCATGCCCAGTGCGGCTGACCATCTTGGAGTGCGGCGCACCGGCGAGTGTGGTGGAGTCGCTGGCCGAGCAGCCTGTCGTCGCGGCGTGCGCGCTCGCTGATGCCGTCGGCTCGGAGAGCGGGAGCGCTGGCGCGGTGGAGGGCGCGGCCGTCGCCCTGGAGGCACTGGCCGGCGCCCTCGCACAGCTCGACCCGGAGTGCGCGGAGATCCTCTCCGTCGTGCCCGTCGCCGCAGTCGCCGCCCTCGAGCGCGTCGAGCACGCCCGGACCGGCGACGGCCCGCAAGACGACACCCGGGGCGCCGCCGGACGGGCACAGCGCTGCGCCAGGCACTGACTGCGCACGGCCTCACCCGGCACCGCGTGCGCCAGCTCGGAGCGGCGCTGGTCACCGTGACCCTGGACCCCCGCCGACGCGCAGGCCCTGGCCCCGCTCCTCGCACAACGCGGCGAAATCCCGGGTCGGGTGCGTGCGGTACGCGGACGAGGGATGGGGTGAAGGGCCGGCCGAGACCGCGGCCGCCGCCCCGGCCGGAGTCCTCATCGTCCACGGGCCCCTGGCCAGGTCAGGCCCGACCACTGCGCCCAAGGCCCAGGGTCTGAGCGCTGAGCCCGGAGGAGCTGATCCCTGGTGTTGCCGCTCGAGCTGAAGGGTTGACATGCCAGGGCACCGGACGGTCATGACCGCTCAGCCCGAGAGGAATCAGCCCTGCCAGCGTCCCCCGCACTCCCATGCATGGCCCACGCGCTTGATGCACACCCGATAGAGACGGTGCTGGGGATTGTCAACCGCTCCGGTGGTGGCGTCGTGCTTGCCCTGGGGCACGGTAGCGTGACAGGCGTGGTAGGTCTTGGCGTAGTCGTCCGTCCAGTCCAGCGAGACCTTGTCACCGGGGTTGAGATTGTGGCCCCACACCCAGTAGATGTTCCGGTCCTTGTAGGGACGGTTGGTGCTCCTGTACATGTCGGCCTCTCCACCGCTCTGCCCGATTCCCGTGAGGTGGCTGCGCTGGTTGCCGTTGGTGTAGCTGTAGGGGTTGAGATTCGGACCGCACGAAAAGTTGACCGGACCTCCTGCGGCACTCGCCGGTGTCACGGAGCCGGTAACTACCGAACCCGCAGCGAGTAACGTGCCTGCTAAAAACAGACCGGCCTTTCCCGATGAACGCATGAGGGTCTACCTTTCTTCCTCGACTTAGGTGCTTCTTCTTCGAGTGACGCTCTTCCTCATCGGAGGCTTGTGCTCGCGCCCCTCACCCAGTCGCCCCGAGTGTTTCGCTCCGGGTGCTGACCTCCGAGCGCCGGAGCCCGCTGCGCTCCGAGCTGCGGGGCGAGGAGCACCAGACCAGACGTGCAGGCAGGCCCTGCGGGCTGAGGAGCCGGTTTATTTCGGTGGCCTTGCGGTCGAGTTCCGCAACACTTCGTCAGCACGAGACGGTGCGCTGTGTCTGCCCGCCAGCAGGCCCTGGCCTGCCCCAGCCCTTGGACAAGTCCGGCCTTTTACACTCGAACGACGCGACCGCCCGGCGACGCGCTGCCGCCGGACCGTTCACCGTCATCTCTGCTGCCGGCACGGCGGCCGTGGCAAGGCCTGCGGCCACGGAGTGCTTCCGCGCATGTTGTGTTCCCTCCAACGCCGGTGACCGGACGCTCGTGTCTGGTGCCGGAAAGAGTCTGTCGTGCCCCCACCGGTGTTGGTAGATGTGTGCGTTGGGGCGCAAACTCCCTGATCGCAGCAGTGGTGGGCACGTCGGGCAGAGAGGCAGTGTGCATGACATGATGCGGATTCACTTCACGAGCGAGGACCTAGCGCGTACGGTCTTCGCACCGGGACCGGATCCCATGTGGGAGCTGCTGATCAGCCTGCACCGGCTCCAACTGCGGGACGCGGCGGCGCTCTTCGGGCCGTGGCGGCGTCAGACTGCTCGCCGGGCGCCGGCGTCGACGCGGATGCTCACCGCGCTGGCCCCGGTCCCCGGGTACTCCATGGACTTCCTCACCCCGGCCCTCGGCCGCAGCCTGGCGGACCAGGGCGAGGCTCTGCGCTCCACACCCCGGCAGCGCGTCCGGGCGGACCTCGCGATGTACTCCCGGCTCAACCCGGGCCGACCGCTCCCCACTTGGTGCGCCGATCTCGCACGCGGAGAGGCCCATGTCCTGGGCCGGCTGGCGGACACAGCCCTGCACTACGCCGACCGCTGCCTCGCCCCTTACTGGCAGCATATAGAGGCGGCAGTGAACCGGGAACGGGCACAGCGTGCCACCTTGCTGGCGGAGAGCGGCTGGGCGGCGGTATTCGACACCTTGCACCCGTCGGCCCGCTGGCAGCCCCCGGTACTGGAGCTGGATTACGCGACCGACAGGGATCTGCATCTTGAGGGGCGGGGGATCATCCTGCAGCCGTCGTTCTTCTGCCGCTATCGTCCCACCAGCTTCGCGGACCCGGTCCTGCCGCCCATACTCGTCTACCCGATCGACCACGAGTTGGGCTGGGCCGACGCCAGCGGCACTGAGCGCCGCGCGCTGAGTGCGCTCATCGGTGCTACACGGGCGCAGCTCCTGTCGGCAGCCGGCGATGGCGTCGCCACGACCAGTGAGCTGGCCCGCCGTGTGGGCATCTCACCATCGAACGCAAGCCGTCATCTCGCGGTGCTCAAAGAGGCCGGTCTGCTCTGCAGTCACCGTCACCGCAACGCGGTCCTGCACACCATCACACCAGCCGGTGCCACTCTGCTCGAAGGCCGGGGAATCCGGCTCACGTGACCGGGCCGAGCGCGCACCAGGCGCCCCCCTGGAAAAGCCTCGGCCGCCAGCGGCTCCCCCGCGACGCGTGCGTCAAGCAGTACGGCTGGAGCGGGATGTAGGCGAAAAAACGGACTCACCGGGACCCCCGCCAGCACCCAGAAGGCCAAGACCCGCCCCCATACGGGACGCCGCGGCCGCTAACCGTCCCCGGGCACGCCCCGCTTCCCGGGAACGGGGTGTGCCCGGAGACGGGAGCGGGCGCGCCGGGCAGGCCGCCCGGTACCAGTCTCCCCCGCCCCTGGCCCGTCGCCCGGGAGCTGACCGGCATGTCGACACCGGCATAGGCCCGTTGGCGGCAGGCTGGCCGTACCCCGTGCACGGAAGGCACAGTAGTGGTCAGGGGCAGTCTCCGGACCAGTCGAAGTCGTCGCGGTCGCCGGGGCGCGGTTCGCACAGTGCCCGGCCGCCGGGCCCGTACCGGCCTATCTCCGTGATCAGGGCCGCGCCCTGGCCCAGCTGCTCATCCGTCCAGCCGGTCACGTCCAGCAGCAAACCGTCCAGCGGACCGCCCACGAGCTCGCGGTAGACGTGACCGGGCTGTGGGCCCGGGTCAGGATCATCGTGATCAGCACCGTAGACCCTGCCGCGCGGGATGTGCTCGTCCATGCCCGGCAGCATTCCCAGCCACCACTGACAACCACAGCCGGCGCCAGTTCCGGCAGGACACAGGAGTATGCGCGGCGTCGCGAAGGATGCGTGGGCCCACCGGACCCCCTGAGCAGGGACCGGACGAGATCTAGGATCCGCCACTTCGCTGACAATGAAGGCGATCCATTGACAATGGATTGAAAACTCCGCAGGCCCGTTGTCAACGACTGCCTACCGTAGCGGACGTTGTCGATGCTTTCCGGTCCTCGTCAGTGCGCGGTGCTCATCCTTCGTGCCGCCTTGGGTATGGCGGCACGGAGCACGGGCAGCGTCGCAGGCGCTACGCCGTGGTCTGCGGAGTTATCGACTCGGGGTGGAACTGCTCGACACGGTCGCGCTTGGTGTACATGTTCCAGTAGTGCTCTGCGAGGTCGTCCGGGTCGACGACCGGGAATCGCGGACCGTCGGCCGACTCGAAAGCGGCCTGGGCCGCGGCGGACACCTCACTGCGGGCGATCAGCGACGCGATGGTCAGGGCGCCGACGTAGATACCTGTGTCAGCCAGCTCGGCGTTGAGGGAGTACAGGTAGTTACGGGTGGCGGACATCACCGGGCCCAGGCCGCTGAGGTGGGGCATCGGCTGCGCCGCTGAGTAGCCCTGCGCCAGCAGGAAGGCACCATCGCCGCGCTCGGTCCACTCAGGCAGCACGGCCCGGACGACCTCGACCGGGGTGAACAGCAGCAGCGGGGTCAGGCTCTCCAGGGTGGCCGCGTCCAGCTCAGCGGCCGGGGTGAAGCCCTGGTCGCCGCTGATCGGCCCATACGCGACCACGTCGATCCGGCCGAAGCGGCTGCGGATCGCCTCGACGAGGGCGGGCACCTCGGCGGGCTTGGAAAGATCGGCGGAGAACGCGACTGCCTCAATGCCCTCACCGGCGAGCACCTCGACGAGGGCGTCCAGCCGGTCCTTGCGGCGGGCCACCAGAGCCACTCGGAAACCTTCGCGCCCGAAGCGGCGGGCCACGGACACACCCAGACCGGTACCGGCACCAAGAACGGCGATCACTTTGGACATAGGACTACCCCTTGCCGTAGCAGCGTACTTGACCCTTGGGTCAACTTACCTGCCGAAGGTAGCATGCAACATGACCCTGGGGTCAAGTTAATTCGCTGAGGGAAATGCGACCATGGAGGCCGTAGTGCCAGAGCCAGGAGGAACGACCGGATGCGGGCCGACGCGCAACGGAACGCGGAGAAGCTGCGGGCAGCCGCCGCCGAGCTCTTCCAGGAGCGCGGCCTCAAGGTGCCCCTGAAAGAAATCGCCCGCCGGGCCGGTGTTAGCCACGGCACTCTCTACAACCTTTTCGGCACACGCGAGGCGCTCATCGACGAAGTGGTGGCCGGCCTGGCCGCGAACCGCCTCGGCGAAGCCGCCGAGCACGCCCTGTCGTTCGAGGAGGCCGGGGAGGGGTTCGCGTACTACATCGAGAGGGTCTGTGAACTGCAGGCCACCGATCCCGCGGTCGCCGATGTCGTCAGCGGACGCTTTCCGGCTGCCGAGCGCCTGATGGCCATCTGCGGCCAGGCGCAGGAAGCCGCGACACGGATCATCGAGCGAGCCCAGCTGGCTGGCGCCATCCGCCCGGACTTCACCGGCGAGGACCTCCTGCTCTTCTTTGGTACCAACGCTTCGCTCGCTCGCGCAGTCGCCGATACTGCCCCCGACGCCTGGCGCCGCCAGGTTGCCTTCTTGCTCCAAGGACTGGGCACGGGAACAGCGCAGGGGCCGCTTTCTGTCGCCCCGCTGACCCCGCAACAGGTGTACGAAGTGATGGGCAGGCTCGCCAGCGCGCCGTAGCAGGTGGGGACCAGGACCCAGTGCTCACGAAGCTGCGCTCCCTAGACGAGAAGCGCCCTTGCCGGCGATACGCGAAGCCCGCCGATGACGGCCCGCAGGGTGGAGGCGTTGGCGGCGAACCCTGCGTAAAGGCTGCTGGTGCATTCCGTCTTCGTCTGCCGCTGCAGCACGAAGTCGGGGACCGGGCCGGCGAACGCTGCCTGCGCCAGGGGTTTGTAGAGGCCCGGCTGCAGCCGCAGGTAGCCGAGGATGGACAGGCGCGCGTCGACGACCGGGGTGTCGAGGAACGGTGCATGCACACCGATCCCCCACCGCTGGCGGGCGATGGCGTCGAACGTGGCGTGGCCCGAACGGGTCAGCCACCCAGCACCGGGCCGTGCCCTGCACCACGCAAGGCTCTCCCCCGCGGACGAGGACGGTCTCCGGCCGCAGGACCTTCATGGCCGGTACGGGAGGGCGATGGTGAAGGCCGTCATCATGATCTTGGCGCGCGGGTGGGCGCGGCCGTCTCTCGCGAGGGGAACATGAAGCTGACGCCCGACCAGCAGGCGAGCGCGGTGGAGCCGCTGGCCGAACAGGCCGTCGTTGCGGCGTGCGCGCTCGCTGATGCCGTCGACGGCCTGGAGCGCGAGCGCGGTGGAGGACGCGGCCGCCGCCCTGGAGGTGCTGGCCGGCGTCCTCGCGCAGCTCGATCCGGAGTGCGCGGAGATCCTGTCCGTCGTGCCCGTCGCCGCGGCCGCCGTGCGCCCGGTCCAGTTGCTGTCGTCACCCCGTATCAGGCGTGGGCCCACACCTGGCCCTTGCCGAACTTGTCGGCCGTCATGCCACTTTCCACACGGCGACATCACTTTGGCGGATCGCTTCTCAATTCGCCACTCTGCCCTGCGACGATCTGCGGCTGGTACGACACATGTGCCTGCCCTGGCCGACCTGATACCCAGAATGTGCCTCTTTTTGGAGTATGTGGGTTCATGGTGCAGATCGATGCTGTATGGGTCTATGGAATCGGCGCGGGATTCGCTCTGGCCGATGCGCCGCGCTCCGTAGTTCGGGGCGATCGGACCCCGGCCTTCACACACGCCCTGGGCTATCTCGCGGTGTTCTTCGCACCGTGCGGCGTATGGCTGCTGACCGCCTTTCCGAGCTGGGAGACGATGCACGTGCTGTCCTCTCCGCCCGGTTGGGTCGCGGGTCTGTTCTGTGCCGCGACAGTGGTGTTCGGGCTGGTGGGGTTCGTCTGCACGGCCGGACTGCTCGCTCGTGGCAAAGAGGGGTGGGCCTTTCTGCAGTGGATCTGGCCGCACGCCGGGCTGTTCTTCGTACTGATTTATGGCTGGGACGGAACAGGGCTGGAACGCTTTGTGACGACAGACCGCTCGTCCCTCGCCGCGGCGGTCTCGCAGTCCGTACCCGAGCTCGCGCTTCAGTGGTGCGGCACGCCGGTCGCCCGGACCCTCATCGGTATGGGGGTCGTCGTGATCCCCGTCATGGCCTGGATGGTCGCACGGTGCCGGACCTCCGCCTCGGGCGGTGCCGACCGGCGGGCCGGGTGGCGCTTCGCGTGCCTGCTCACCGCCACCGCCGTGGGCCCGTGCCTCGCCGTGGCGGTGCTCGCGTCCGTGGGGGCAGCTCTGGTGGGCACGGTGCCGGCCTGCGCCCTCGTGGTCACCGGGCTCTGCTGGGTAATGCGGCCCGGCACCACCCTGGCACGCTGGGTCTCCGCACAGGCGCTGCCGGCTCCCTCGGCGGTTCAGGGCAGCCCCTGCTCGTCGCGTGCGGATGTGCCACTGCCCGCCCGTCCTGCCGTACCGGCGGGCGCCCCCGCGCGTCGCCCGGGCCGATGAGGAGCGCCGTGGCGTCGCCGAGGGCGCAGACGGTTCTGCTGACCGGCGCCAGCGGGCAGGTCGGGGCCCCTGTCCTGCGGGCGTTGGCGGCCGCTGGATACGGTGTGGTGGCCTTGGTGCACCGCACGGACGCTCCCGGTGCATCGGCCACCGTCGAGGGAGATGTCTGCCGCCCGTCGCTCGGGTTGCCTCCGGGGCAGTACCGGGAACTGGCCCGGCTGGTCGACGTCGTCGTGCACTGTGCGGCCGCGACCGCCTTCCGCCCGGACGCGCACCGCACTATGGCGGTGAACACCCACGGCACCGAACGTGTCCTCGCGTTCGCCTCCCATGCCCAGGCCCGCCTGATCCATCTCTCCAGCGCGTTCGTCACCCGGGCCGAGCTGGTACGGCGCAACATCGCCGCCTACGCGGGGGCGGGCGCGGAACCCATTTACACCTACCTGGACAGCAAGCAGCGGGCGGAACGACAGGTGAGAGACGCGCACGTGCCCCACGTCATCGTGCGACCGTCCCTGGTCATCGGGGATTCGCAGACCGGCCGGATGGATTGTCTGCAAGGAGTGCCGACGCTCTTGGTTGCCGCTCTGGCCGGGTGGCTGAAGTGGTTGCCCCTGGCCCCCGAGACGACGGTGGACGTGGTGCCCAGTGACTTCCTGGCCCGTGCCATCGTGGAACTTGCTGCCGACGCGTCGTCGAGCGGCACCGTCTGGGTCACGGCGGGGAGCGCCGCACCCACGATGGGCAGACTGGTGCGGCTGCTCGGCTCCGGAAACGCTCGACGCACCGGGCAAAGCGCGGGTCTGGACCTGCTCGACCCGGTGTCCTCCTTGCAGCGCCTGGAGCGGTGGGCCGGCGGGGGCGTGGGATCGGTGCGCCTGATGCGACAGGCGGTGGCCCAGTCGGCCGCTCTTCACGGTGCCGAGCCGTTTCCGTCCATGGACCGTGTTCTCCCCGGGATCACACGACCGACGGCCACCCTGATCGAAACGACCTGGCTGCGCACCGCCACTCACCTGATCGAACATCATGTGCCCGCCGATCGTCGGCCGCTGCTCGGAGCGCAGCGAGCGAAAGCGAACGCGTGACATCTTCGCGAGAGGAGCCCGATTCTCCATGGAGCACATCGCTCTGCCCGACCACCTCGTCCTGCTGTTGACGGAGCACTTCGAGGTGACGCCGGAGCGACTGACGCCGTCGACGACCTTCGAGGAACTCGATATGGATTCCCTGGCCCTGATGGAATTGGTGGTCGCGGCCGAGGAGCGGCTGGGGCTGGTCCTGCCGCAACAGGCTCTGGACCTGGCGCCTTCCGCCACGCTGGGCGAGGCCGCCCGGGTACTGCCCTCGCCCGTGCCGCCCCGGCAGCGGTCAGCCGGCGCTCCGTCGCCGCTCACCGCCTCGTGATTGAGCAGGCCGCGGGTTATCGGTACGGCAGAGCCGATGGTCTCGACGTGCTGGCGGAGCTTGAGCCGTGGGTGGCTCGTAACCTCGACCGACACCTGGCCGCCACCCCCACCTGCTATCCGCACCAGCACGTTCCCTGGGGAATTGGCAGCGGCTTCGCCGGCCCCCTGGGCGGCCGGCCGTGGCAGCCGGAGGAAGCCACACTGCCACAGGCCGTGCGCGATGCGCTGATCGTGAACCCGCTGACCGAGGACAACCTGCCCAGCTACCACCACAAGATCGCCACCCGGTTCGGCCGGGAGGGAGCCTGGGGTACCTGGGTGCACCGCTGGAACGCGGAGGAGGACCGGTACGCACACGCCCTGCGCGCGTACCTGACTACCACCCGTGCCGTCGACCCTGTCGCGTTGGAGCAATGCATGCGGCACCTGTGCCGCGGCTTCGCTTACGACCGGCCTTCGGTGCTGCACGCCCTGGCCTACGTCACAGTGCAGGAGCTGGCCACCCGCGTCGCGCACCGCAACGCCGGCCAGCACTGCCCCGATGCGGCGGGGGCCGCCTTGATGGCCAGGGTCGCCGCGGACGAGAACCTGCACATGATCTTCTACCGGGATGTCTGCCGCACGGCGGCGGACATCCTGCCGGACCTCTTCCTGCGCACCTACAGCGAAGTCCTGGAGGCCTTCCGCATGCCCGGCCAGGGCACGGCGGAGCTCACCGCGCGGGCGGCCCGCATCGCCGCAGCGGGCATCTCCGACGTACGCGTCCACCACGAACAGGTTGTCCTCCCTCTGGTCCGCCACCTGGGCCTGATGGACCGCACCGGACTCGGCCCCGTGGGCGAACAGGCCCATGAGGCGCTGGCACGGTATCTGGAGGACCTGCGCCGACGGTCAGCCAGCCTGGAGGCCCTGCGGCCGCGCCTCACCTCTCCCGCGCGTGCCGGCGTTCCCACCGGACGGGACGGTCATGGCGGCGGCTGATGTCGTGGTGACGGGCTTGGGACTCCTCACTCCTGCGGGGGCCACAGTGGAAGCAAACTGGTCCGCGCTCTGCGCGGGCGAGTCCTTGGCCGCGGCCGATCCCCACCTGGACGGTCTGCCCGTCGACTTCTCCTGCCGGGTGCGGGACTTCGACGCGGAAGCGGAGCTGGGCCGGGCCCGGGCACGGCGCCTGGATCCGCCCGCCCGCTTCGCGATCGCCGCCGCCCGGCGCGCCGTCGCCCACGCCGGCCTCGACCACCGGAGCTGGGAAGGTGATCGGGTCGGTGTCGTGCTCGGCGTGGGGTCCAACAGCCTGGACACCTACGGCGCAGCGTTCGGTCACCTGGGCGCGGCAGAGCCTGAACGCGTGTCCCCCCTCGCCCTTCCCCGCAGCGTGCCCAACATGGTCGCCGCCGAGGTCGCGATGGACCTGGGGGCCGGCGGCCCCAACTTCACGACTGCCAGCGCCTGCGCGTCCGGAACCACCGCCCTCGGTATCGCCCGCGATCTGCTGCGCTCGCACGCCTGTGACATCGTTCTGGCCGGCGGCAGCGAATCCGGCTGCTCACCCATGAGCGCGACGTGCTTCGCCCGGATGCGTGCCCTTTCGCGTCGCCGTCAGTGTCCCCGGCTGGCCAGCCGCCCCTTCGACGCCGAGCGAGATGGCTTCGTCCTCGGCGAAGGTGCCGCCGTCTTTGCCCTGGAGCGGCGGTCGACGGCCCAGGCCCGGCGCGCACCGGTCCTGGCCATGCTCCGCGGATACGGCGCCAGTTGCGACGCCCACCACCCCGTCTCCCCGCACCCGGGTGGTGACGGAATCGCCCGTGCCCTGCGTGCCGCGATCGACGACGGCGACTGCGTGCCCGCCGGCGTCGGGCAGTGAACACCCACGGAACCTCCACCCGCCTCAACGACGCGGCCGAGGCGGCGGCCCTCGCCCGGGTCTTCGCCGGCCACTCGCCACCGGTCACAGCGTCCAAGGGAGTCGTCGGACACGCCTTGGGGGCGGCCGGCGCCATCGAAGCTACCTACACCGTGCTGACCCTGCGCCACCAGCTCATCCCGCCAACCGCCAACTTCGCCCATCAAGACGGCGAGCACAAAATCGACATCGTCGCCGGTGCGCCCCGCCCGGCCCGCATGACCGCCGCCGTCAGCTCATCCTGCGGCTTCGGCGGCCAGAACGCCGTCCTGCTGTTCACCCTCCCCTGAAGCGGATCCATGCCAGCTCACACCCGCCACCCCGCCATCTCCCCGGCCCAGGACCCGGTTCTCCTGACCGGGGCGGCGCGCGGCACCGGACGGGCCGGCGCGCTGATGCCGGCCGCCCACGGATTCCACGTCATCGCGACGGCCGGATCGCCGCAGGCCGCGGATGAACTTCGCCGGGAATCCGCCCAGCTTCGGCGGCCCACCCGGTCCGCACGACCGTGCAGAACCGCCGGCCGCAGGCCCGGTGCATCGTCGGCTACACCGGGTGGCTCGGTGCCCTCGACCGGTTCGCCCTGCTCGATCACCAACGGCGTCGAGCGGGCCCTTCGGTTCGCGGACCTGCCACGTCCCACAGCGTCCCGCGCCGGGCGGCGGAACTCCCCTCTGACGACAGGAACTCCTCCATGCGACAGCCTGCACCACCTCCCTTCGCGCCCGGACGGCACCGGCTGTTCGGGCACCTTCGTGCCGTGGCCTCGGACCATCTTCCGTTCCTCCGTGCGGCAGCCGACACCGGGCCCGTCCAGCGCCTGAGGATGGGGCCCGTCACCGCCTACCTGGTCACTGAGCCGAGTCTGATCCGCCAGGTCACCCTCGATGCCTCCACCTACCGCGGCGGCCGTATCGCCAAGGGCCTGCACCACCTCGTCGGTGACGCGACAATCACGCTTGACGGGCAAGCCCACCGCACCCGCCGCCGCCACCTCCAGCAGACCACCTTCCGCCCCGAGCACGTGGAGCGCTACCGGGCGATTTGCGCCACTAAGGCTGCCTCGCGGTGTGCTGCCTGGACGCCCGACGCGCCGCTGGACATCGTCGACGAAATGCTCCGCCTGTGCATCGACACCCTGATCACCTCCGTCGACGCCGAGCGTGACACTCCTCCCGCGTCGATCGCGGAGCTGGCCGCTGCTACGACGATCATCAGCCAGGGCCTGCAGCTTCGCATCGCCCTGCCCCGCCTCGCACCGCATCTGCCCATCCGGGGACGTCTGCGCTACCCCCGAGCCGTCCACCGCGTACACGACGAGATCGCCGCGATCCGCGCCGCCCGCGCCGTCGGGCACGACACCCGCACAGAGCTCCCAGCCCAGCGGCAAGACGCCCACGCCGCCCACGCCGCTCTGCGCTCGTGCGGCCGGGCCACCGACACCCTGTCGCCCAACGAGGTGTGCGACGAGCTGGCCGACATCGTCGCCGGAGGTGTGGAAGCGCCGGCGCTCCTGTGCGCCTGGGCACTGCACGAAGTCGCCCTTCGCCGGGACGTCGAACGGCGACTGCACGACGAGGTCGACACGCGACTGGCCGGACGCGGCGCACAGCCGGGCGACCTTCCCCATCTCCCGTACTCACGCAGCATCGTCATGGAAACCCTGCGGCGACGACCGGCCTTCCCGCTCATCGGCCGGGAGCCCGTGACGGACACCTGCCTCGACGGCTTCCGCATCCCCCGAGGGCGCCCGGTCCTCCTGAGCATCTACTCGGCACACCACCAGACTCGGTGGTATCCCGACCCCGAGCACTTCGACCCCGAGCGATGGCTAGCCGGCCGCGTTCCGCAGCCACCCCGCCAGGCTTTTCTCCCTTTCGGAGCCGGAGCCCACCACTGCCCGGCATCCACCCTCGCACCCGACCTGGCCACTCTGGTCCTCGCCACCGTCGCCTCCCGGCACCGCCTGCGCCACCTGGAGGGAATCCTGCCCCGGGCCGTCGGAGGGTTCACCCTGCGGCCGGAACCCTTGATCATGACCAGCCGGCCGCGCGCCCGACGCCCGGACGCACCCCAAGGCGCACGGCACACTGACAGGACCTTCCCGGTCTGAACGGCCTGGTAGGGCACGAACGCCGTGTCCACCGCCACCGCCTGCCCGATCCGACCCGCTCCCCGAAGCGATACCCACCACAGCCAGACGTTGGAGTGCCGCACTCGGGACAGGGCGCGCGCGTCGCGGCGCGCGGCTGCGTTACCGATCCGGTTCTGTCGGGACCGGGGCCGGCGCGACTGCCCGGCGGCCAGTAGGGGGCGCAGCAGTCGGGTCTACGCGGTGAGGGTGGCGGAGCAGAAGGCCCATCCCTTGGGGTCGTGCCAGACCTGGCCCGGATGATCGCTGAACCACCGCAGAGCGCGGGCCCGGATCTCCTCAGCGAGTCGGTCGTGCTCGATGTCCGTGGCGGCAACCGTTGAAGGGCAGGAGGGCGACTGCGAAGTCCGCGAGGGGTTCGGGTCGGGGGAAGACGGAGGCGTTGTCGTACCGGACCGTGGTGACCTTGCCGAATACCCGGTGCAGCAACGGCGGCAGGGTGTCGCTGTCGACAGCGTTGACGGGTGATGCGGTGGAGGGGGCGGCGTCGGCGTCTTGGATGACTGCCCCTACGAGGTCGTGGGTGCGGGGCGCGGTGCTGGCGTGGTTGACGGTGGCCGCGAAGGTGCCGCCCTCCGTAGGACTCGTGCCGCCTCGCGGAGCGCGTGGAGGGGGTCGAGGACGTGGTACAGCATGTGCCGAGCGGTGACGATGTCGAAGGCCCCGTGGATGAAGGGGTGGATAAAGGGCAGGTTGTCGGCCGAGGCGTTCAGTGCGGTGATGCGGCTGGTGGTGGTCTGGCGGACGGCCTCTGCGCTGGTGTTGATGCCGGTCAGCTGACCGGTGTGCCCGTCGTGGTCGAGGTCACGGAGGAACTGTCCGGTGCCGCATCCGATGTCGAGGAGGTCGGCGTCCGATGGCACCTCAAGCCGCTCTCGGACGGCGGCGTCGGGAGTGTCTGGGTGTTCGCTGTAGAGCCGGTGGGTGGTGATGCGGACCTGGAGCGGGTTCAGGTCTGCGTATTCGGCGGTGACGGCGTCCTGGTGGGCGGTGGGTCCCGTGGTCAACGCGGGCTCCCGTTTCTGTGGGGCGGCCAGGGCGGTGGTGATCCGGTCGAGGGCAGCGTTGAGCAGGTCGGGTGTGGTGGCGAAGGAGAGGCGGGCGTACCGGGGTGGTGCACCGAATTCGGGTCCGGATTCGAGGAGCACGCCGTGCTGGGCCAGGGCCTGGTGCGCGGGCTGCGAGCCGAAGGTGTCGTGGAAGTCGAGCCAGGCGAGGTAGGTGGCGGGCCCGGGCTGGTAGCTGACCTGTCCCTGGTGGGGGCGTAAGGCCTGTTCGACGAGGTCGCGGTTGCGGCGCAGCTGGTGAAGGGTGTGGGTGAGCCAGGGGCTGTCGGTGGCGTAGGCGTCGGCGATGGCGGCGAGTTCGCGGTGGCTGAGCGTGTGGCCAGTGGGGTTGTGCGGATTGCACAGGTGAATGGCCCTGGTGCGCGCGGTGATGTGCTGCTCAAAGTCCTCGCGGTTAACCCCGCGGTCAGGGTCGATGGGGACGGGTACGGCCGTTGCGCCTGTGTGGGTGATCGCTTCGGGGAAGAACCGATAGGAGAGGGCCAGGAACAGCGCCTCGCCCCCGGGCTGAAGGAGTTCGGAGAAGATCAGGTAGGCGCCATGGAGGGTGCCGGCCAGGAGCCAGAAGCAGGTGTGGGTGACGTCGGCCCGGTAGCGGGTGCGGTAGTGGTCGGCGAGGACCGCCATATCAGCCCATCGCGGTCGCAGTCTGAATGCCCGTCAGTCCTTGCTGCTGTCCTGTGCTTTGTCTGCGGTGGGGGGCGTCGGCTCGGGGGGATCGGGCAGGAGCAGGCAGAGCGGCATGGCGGCGGCGGTGAGCGCCACGGACCACCAGAACGCGTGATCGAAGCCGTCTGCCAGGGCGTCGGGGGTGTGGGCGTCGCCGATGTTCCGCTGGAGGATGACGATGAGGACGGCGACGCCTACCGCGCCGCCGATCTGCTGGGCGACTCGGGTGATCATGCTGGCGTCAGGAATCTCCTCGTGCTCCAGCCCGACGAAGGCGGCACCCATGGGGGCGATCATGGCAGCGCCGAGGGCGACGCCTCGGGCGAACAGCGCGGCCATGAGCAGGATTTTGTCGGTGTCGGCGGTGACGAAGGCGAACGGCACGGTGGATGCGGCGACAAAGGCGAATGCCACGAGCGCCACCGCGCGAGGGCCGACCCGGTCCATATACCTGCCGGCCAGGCCACGGGCTACGAGGGCGCCGACTCCCTGAGGAATGAGCAGCAGCCCGGCGCCGAGCGGGGTCGCACCGCGGACCTGCTGGAAGTACAGGGGCAGCAGCATCATCGAGCCGAACAGGGAGATCCCACCGAGGAAGAGCAGGGTGGACGACGAGGCCACCGAGCGGTGCCGGAACATACGCACATCGACCAACGGGGCAGACGCCCGGGTCAGTGCCCGGACGGTGAAGCCCCCGACCAGGGCGATCCCGGCGAGCAGCGGAATGAGGACCTGGGCACTGGCGAAGCCCGCGCTGCCATCGACCTGGGAAAGGCCGTAGAGCAGGGCCGCGGAACCTGGGCAGAGCAGGAGCAGGCCGACCGTGTCCAGACGGACGCGCGGGCGGCCGGCTTCAGGGCGATCGTCGGGCAGGTTGCGACGGGCGAGCCAGATCCCCACGAGGCAGAAGGGGATGTTGATGAGGAACAGCCAGCGCCAGTCGGCCAGGGAGAGGATAAGGCCGCCCAGGACTGGGCCGAGGATCGGGCCGAGTGCCGTGGGCACGGTGATGATGGCCATGACCTTGCCGATGTTGCGGCCCTTGGCGGTCTGCATGAGCAGGGTGTACATCAGCGGCATCATGATGCCGCCGGCGAGGCCCTGGACGATCCGGAACGCGATGAGGCTGGTGGCGTTCCAGGCCAGGGCACTCAGGATCGACCCGGCCAGGAACCCGCCCAGAGTGACGACCCACAGGCGGCAGCCGCCGAGCCGTGACTGGGCCCAACCGGCAAGCGGAATGGTGACGAAGACGGCCAGCATGTAGCCGGTGCTGACCCACTGGATGGTCGACAGCGTCGTGTCGAGGTCTTCAGCCAGGTTGTTCAGGGCGACGCTGACGATGGTGGTGTCGAAGACGACGCCGAGAGCGCCGACGATGAGAGTGATCGCCATGCGCGACACGGTGGGATCCACTCGGCCGGGATCAGCGGAGACGGCCTCAGCCGCACGGGAAGTGCTCACGATCGACACCTTAAGATAGAGGCACCTTTCTTACGTCGCCCAAGATAAGCCGGTATCGTAAGAAAGGCAACTCTATCTAAGCTGGGAGGGCGGACGATGGCTCAGCGGCGTCGCGGGGCGGAACTGGAGAAGGCACTCCTCGATGCGGCCTGGGGTGAACTCGCCGACAACGGCTACGCCAGGTTCACCATGGATGCCGTCGTCAAGCGCGCGGGCACCAGCCCGCCTGTGCTCTACCGCCGCTGGTCCGATCGCGACGAACTCATCCGGGACACCATCGTCCACATTCTCAAGGCTTCCCGTCCCGCCGCCCCCGACACGGGAAGCCTGCGAGAGGACCTCCTCGCCCTCATGCGGCACATTGCCACCGAGCATGTGCAGCTGATCACCGTGATGTACGCGCACCTGGCTAGCTACTACCGAGAGACGGGGAGAAGCCCCAGCAGCCTGTTCGATCCCGTCGCGACGGGCCGCGCGGCAGCGCTCGACGAGGTGTTCGATCGCGCTGTCGACCGCGGCGAGATCCGGTCTGAAATCCTTACCGAGCGCATCAAGACCCTCCCCTTCGTCCTGCTGCGCCACGAGATCCTCATGACATTCGCCCCGGTACCCGATCACGTCCTCGAGGAGATCGTCGACACGGTCTTCCTGCCCCTGGTGCGCTGACCGCCCGCACCAGCTCTCGCTCGATGCTTCGTGTCACCAACCTCATGAGATGGCACAGCTAGGGATTCGGGCATGGTGGCGCTTCCTCCTTACGGGAGTGGAGCGCGGCCCGGGCTTTTGCGGTGACAGCTGCGGCCCGGCCCCGCTCGTAGCCCATGGCGCAGCAGGTCTGCAGGAGACCTCCGTTGAGGTCTGCCGGGCAGTCCGTGAGTGGACCTCGCCGCAGACCGCACTGACCACACGTCGGCTCCCCGTGCCCACTGCTGCGGGCCGGGCTACTGGGTGGAAAGGTCTTGGACTGCAGCCGATGACCGACGTGGTTGTTCAGTTGTCCGGGGTCAGCTTGCGGTTGGTCCCAGAGCGGCCGATATCCAGGTCAAGGAGCTTCGTCAGGACTGTGCCGCTAATCCAGAAACCAAGCAGATCGACATCGACGAGGACCAACCGATGTCGGGCAGCGAAGGACCTGGCCTGCTTGGTGAACTTGCATGAGGCGACGAAGAGCGGAACATCCGCTCCGTGTTCGCTGCGGGCGGTGCCGTTGAACTTCTGGAGGTCAGGGCTGCCGACCGTGCGGTGCTTGGCATACCGCTTGCACTGCACCACGAGCTTCCGGCCGTCCGGCAGCCGGCCCATGACATCGGCGCCCAGATCGTTCATGCCGCCCACCCTCCGCACCTCGGTGCAACCATCCCGACGGCACAGCTCTGCGACGTACTCCTCGAACTCGCGGTCTCCCAGCGACCAGACCGCCTCCACCGACCGTAAGGCCTGGATCCGTGCCTGTTCCGCCAGCCGGGCCTTCTCCGCACGCGCCTCACGACGCCCAGCACGCACCAAAGCTCCTACCGCGACTCCTGCGACCAAGACGGCTAACACCACTAACACCACTGTTCCCCCCACCTCGGTGCCTCCCTTGACTCGAATTGACTGTCCGCGCTCAACAGCGTCCCACCCCCAGCAGTGACCCGTCCGGCGAGCCAAGTCACTGCCCAGAGTCGGTCAGCTATTTTTCGGTCGCGATTTTTCCCATCTTCTCGGCGTAGTTCAGCATGGCGTTCACCGTTCCCGTGGCCAGCGGGCGGTGGCCGTTGGAGTCGGGGAACGAGTATGCCTCCACGTAGACGTGGCCACGTGTGCCGCCTGCGAGGGTCTCATGGTTGCCGAAGAGGAAATAGCCGTCCCGGGATCCATGGACGGGGCCGTTGTACTGCTTCTTCAGGACCGTGATTCGTTCATCGGCATGTTTGGCGGCATCGGACGGGCTCCGATAGATCTCAATGTGCGCATTGGGGCCGTCGTAGTCTCTGAAGGGGTCGTACTCCGGTGGCCAGTCCAGTTCGAGGGCCACGGCGTCGACGCGCGGGCCGGCGTCACCGATCTGCACGTCCTCGAATCCCTTGACCCACATGCCGCCCGGAAGAGGCTCCGTGAAGGGGCCTTTGCGGATCAGCCCTGCCAGGTAGCTGGCGTTGATGCGCGTCTTGGCGCCGGGGGGATTGGACGCGGGGTCCGGATTTTCGGCGAGAATCGGCAGGACCCCGATGGCTGCCAGGAATGACGTCGCAATGAGTCCCGTGCGCGTCCGCCAGGACGCGGGCAGGCGAATCACCACCCCCGCCACGACGCCGCTGGCAAGGAACAGCACGCTCAGGCGGAATGCCCTGGGCTGAATGCCGATGGTCAGAAAGACCACCATGACAGCGGCGGCCAGGACGAGAGAAACGGTAACCGCAATGCGCCGTGCATGCTGTCCGGGCCGGTCTCCGTCACCATTTGCTGTCACTGCTGTCCCCCCGGCTGCGGGATCACGGAATTCCGGCCGTTCAGCGGGATTTTATTATGTTCCAGTGCCTTCAGGAGTCTTTCTCCTCTGCGGATGAACGCCGATGTCCTGGAGTCGCCGGTGCTGCGGTGGTGCCGTCCGTCGGCGGCGGTACCTGGGGCCCGCGCTGAAACCGGCGGGTGGCGCCGTACCGGAGGGGACGGCCGGGCGGGGCCTGGTGGTTGCAGGCCGTCGCACCGGAGAAGCGAGCGCGGACGACGGGCTTCCGTGGTCAGGTGCCCGCTTCCTGATGACGCGGGCCGGACCAATGGCATGCATCGCACTATTCATACAAGTCGACTCAAAAAAGCGACCCGCAGAACGGGCCCCCTGGCGGTCGTTCGTGACGGCCTGCGGGTGATCGGGGCCATCCGGGGGCGGGAGGCCGCCTGCGGGCCGTACAGCGGTTCCAGCCTCCCGTTACACCCCCGCACCGCTTAGCGTCGCGACGTACAACCCAGCCCGCCCCCCTGCGCGCCTGGGCATCGGAGCTCTCCCGACACAGGGCCTCCACCGCCGGCATCGCCCACAGCGCATCCGCCCTCGACCAGGCCCGCCCGCAGGTTTTCGAGATCCTGGTAGCGCTGGAGAAAGCCCCCCGCCGCCACCTCGCCGAATCCCTGGAGCACTGGTACTCCAAGGGCAAGGGCAGCACCTGGCTCCGGGAGCACGCCGTGCGCGGCCGGCTCCTTTCTCCGGTTCGGTGGCCAGCCAGTCCCGCCAGGCAGGCTTCATCCGGGAGAGCCTCCCCGAGGGCCCCTTCGAACGCAGAGCCTCCGGCCCACCGTCCTGCCGGCGCGCGTGCCAGGCATGCGCGGACTTCCCGGACACCCGCAGCCGCCGTGCGACCAGCGGCGGCGCCATCCCTTGCGCGAATAACGCGGCTGCCTCGAAGCGCGCTTGCTCCCGTCGAGCACACTCCTTCGCGGTCAGGCCGCCCCCCATCGGGATACCGCATGACACCGGGATGCACCCACCACGAAGATCACGGGCACCCCAAACCGAAAACCTCAGGAGCCGTCGGCGAGGAAGGCGTCCGCAGGTGCAGGCGCCTGCGGGAAAGGGCGGTTGCCGGTCCGCACCGCACTGTCATGTCTGACTGTCAGTAGGGCGGGTCGGCCCGGGAAGATCTTCCGGCGTGCGGCCGAGCAGCAGTTGGTCGAAGAGGGCTCCCCCACCGTTGCTGAGCAGGCTCATGCTGGTGACCCTCGGCAGTCTTCCGCCCGTGAGGGCCCACAGGTCCACGCGTACGGTGGTCCATTCAACCGGTCGGTCGCCCGGGACGCAATGTTCGACCAGCACGCTGTCGGGAAGCCACGTGACGTCCCCGATGGACACCACGACCGAGGGGCTCGGCCAGGCCACTCCGATCCGTACGCTCATCCCCGTGGTCTCCAGGCTGGTGGCCTTCCAGGCGAACTGGAAGTACCGGTACTGACCGGGTTCGGGATGCTCCCTGATCTCGAAGTCCCAGTCGGGGATCGTGTGGCCGAACGTGGCGCCCATACGGGCGGGGTTCGCCTGCCCCGGTCCACTCATCCGAAGGGACGTACCGCCGGAGAAGGCGCCGCCACGCTGGAAACCGAACCTGGGATTGTGAGCGTGCTCGAAGGACGCCCGCAGGTCCTCGGTCCGTTCGTCGAAGAGGACCGCGCGCCCGCGCCGGGCGAGCACGTCACGGTGGGAGCTCCCCAGCGGGCGGCCGTGGAGTACGAGTTCGCCGAGCCGGATGTTGCCGGCCGGCCAGCCGGCTCCCCCGGTGGTGGTGAACCGGAACCTGGCCGCCCGGAGTGGCGGTTGGATCGGGTGGCTGTGCAGTGCTTCGTCCGACAGCAGCATGGGGCCGTCGTGCCAGACCTCCTTCTCGGCCTCCCACCACTGGAGCCGCACGTCACGCAGCCACGATCCGGGGTGTGCGGGATCCTCGGCGAAGGTGATGCCGGTGAGCTCCACCTGGGTGCGGAAGGTGTCGACGGTCAGCAGAAACTTGCCGTAATACCCGCTGTCCACGAGGTTGACCAGCGCCCAGGGCAGCCAGGGCGCTGCGGGCGGGTCCGCCCTGCCGTCGTACAGCGTCTCGACGGGGTTCTGTGCCCGCAGATCGATGAGGGACGGCGGTTTGGTCAGCTCCGCGCCGATCAGCTCGGCGCTGATCAGGGCATGGGTGTCCTTGATCAAGTTGGGCGTCAGTGCGAGGGGCGGGTGGACGGCGTTGCCCCAGCCTGTCCTGCGGACCACCGGCGTCGGGTCCGGAGCCAGCAGTGTGGGGCGGATGTCGGTCTCGGTCGGGGCGAGCCGGCTCTGCCAGCGTGGCCGCATGCCGGTGTCGTAGCGGACGACGGTACCTATCCAGGTGGCCGCCAGCAGGTCGCCGTCGGGGAGCCAGGCCGGTACCGGCAGGGCCCGTAGGTCCGGGGCCGCCAGTACGGTGCCGTCGCGATCGAGCACCACCAAGGTGCCCAGCTCGCTGCCGACGGCGACCCGCGTCCCGTCCGGCGAGACCCGGGGGCGGCTCAGGAGATCGTCCCCGGTGTACGTCCACAGCAGGCCGCCGTCGGCGTCGAATACCTTCAGCTGCGCGCGGGAGGTCACGGCGATGAACGACCCGTCGTCCGAGACGGAGACCTCCTCGGCGGGTGTCGCGATGGTGTTGGCGAGCGCCCCGCCGCGGATTACGTACAGGCGGCCGCCGGCGGCGTTCGAGGGGATGATGACGGTGCCCCGGTCCCCGCTGACCGTACCGCCGCCGAAGACACCCGAGTCGGTGACCGTGATCGACCAGAGGGTGGTCCCGTTGACGGCCGAGAGGCCGGTGATGGTGTTCTGGGAGAAGGCGACCAGTGTTGCCTCGTCGACGGCCAGCAGTCGCAGGGGTCCACGGCGGTCCGCCCACCACTGGTGCGCCCACCTTTCAGAGCTTTCAGAGTCCGAGTTGTTCCACAGGGCCAGGCCGAGGTCTCCGCCGGCGGCGACCCACGAACCGTCCGGTGCCACCGCGAAGCTGTTGAGCGCGTTGTCGAACCCCACTTCTGCCCGGGCCCAGTCGGTTGCCTTCTTGGGCAGGCCGAACAGGGCGAACCGGCGTCGCACGGTCCCGTCCTCGGCGAGCAGGTACAAGTGGTAGCCCTCGGCGCTGTGCATGTCGAAGCCTTGCGCGGCGAACCCCCTGGACCACGCCGTGGGCGCGAAGGCGAAGAAGTGCCCGATGCGCCGGCGCCGGTCGACGCGTCCGGTGGCGAGGTCGAGAACGTAAAGGTTGTGATCCCAGGCGAAGGTGTTGAGCAGGGCTGTCCGCCCGCCGGAGGACACGGCGATGTCGCGTACGTGCGGGCCGAAGGCGTCGGCGGACGCTGTCGGCAGTGGGCCGTGCACCAGGGGCACGACGGCGTAGACCCGCGCCGGCACCGTGCGCAGGTCGGCGGTGAACTCGCCGCCCAGCACGGTGACGCGGTCCCCGGTGAGCAAGTCGATCACGGTGTGCAGCAGCGGGACCTGGATCTTCAGCCTGGCTGTCACCGGAATCCGGTGAGTGTTCAGCAGGCTCACCCGCCAGGCCAGGCCGGGTTCCCAGTCGAGCATGGTGTTGTTGACCGCCCAGATGTAACGGACGGAACCGGAGGGGGTTCTGTCCGGCACTGGCCAGGTAGATCTGCCCGTCCCGCCTGAGACCGAGCCCGAGCCGGGCGTTGGCCACGTCGAACTTCGGATCGTGCCGGGAAACGATTTGTTCCAGAGACTTCACGATGGCACCTTCATTCCCCGAAAGGTCCGATGTAGCATCTTTCAGGTTCCCAGCAGGGGAGAGATCGACGCAACGACCGGGGTGCCGGGCGTCGTGGTCCAGGTATACGCCCATCCTCTCCGCCCGGCCTCGTCCCGCTCAGCCCCCGGGATCAGGCGCCTGATCCACCGCCTCACCCGCCGCTGCCCGGCACTCATCGACCACATCACGCGCCGGCCGCGCTTACGCCGGAAGGCAAACCAAGCCCGCATCAGACACTGCTGTCCCCCTTGCAGGGAACTCGCGTGGGAACAATGCCCGGGTACACCGGTGCAGCCGCGCTCCGGCCCATGGCCCCCGGCAGACCCCGACGGGGTACGCCAGTTCTTCACCGCCGTCGACCATTTCGCCGACGAACCGCGGCCCCAGGGCGAGTTCGGCAACGCCGACGTGCTGCGCATCCACGTCGGGGACTACCGCATGATGTACGAGATCAGTGACCAGCAGGTCCGGATCAGCGTGATCCACCTCGGCCGCGTGCGCTGACCAGGCTTCTCCCGCCCAACGGACGCGGGCCGGGGCTCCAGGCGCCGCGGCGCAGCCACTTCCCGGCCGGCCTTCTCGGCTCGGGCCCGGCACAAGGCGGCGGCCTCGGTCGCCGTGGTCACTACACGGGGCTGCGGTCGCGCTGCTGCATGACAGCGAAGTAGTCGGCGTGTGCCGTCTCGACTGCCTCCGGGTACGCCTGGGTCTTCTCGTGCTCGGTAAGCGCACTCGACCGGCACTCCTGCACGGCCACGAGCCCTATTCCCCTCTTTGTGCCAGTTATTGTCTTACTTGGTAGCGCTCCCGGCGTACCGGGAAACTGCCGACTCCTCCGGTATGGGGCCGTTTTGGACATCCAGGGTCGTGTTCAAGTCAGAGATCCCAAAGAAGATTGTCATATACAGCAGTCTCACTGGATCGTCGTTATGCAAGCACCGGACGAGACGACACGATGGCCACTCCACAGGTCCATCGAGGTGCTTGACGAGCACTCCGCGGCCCACGGCGGCCGCGCAGTGGAAATCCCATTCGACATTCGAATCAAGGGGAACTCGTGATCTCAAAAGCCAAGAAAGCCAT
>NZ_JBEYZW010000071.1:0-37083 GCF_040646215.1 Streptomyces sp. NPDC046215
GTCACTGGTTATCAGAGTTGTGCTGTTCCGAACGGGCGTGTATTATGTGCCCGCGGGACGGCAGTCCCGGCCCCGCGCGACGCCGACGCGGGCTGACCGGGGCCCGGGCGGCCGGGCCGTTTTGCTCCGCGGCACCGCGTGCGGGCACTCGCGGTCCCGACGTCCCCGACCCCGCGCGAGCGGCCGGAACGGGCCCCGGGCTGCCGGGCCGTTCCGTCCCCGCGGCACCACGCGCGGGATCCCGCGCCCGCCACCCCCCCCGCCCCCGCCCCCCCCCCCGCCCCGGCCGGCCGGGGCCGCGGGGGGGGCCGGTTCGTTTTGCCCCGCGGCACCGCGTGCGAACACCCACGGCCCCGACGTCCCCGACCCCCTCCGCACGAGCGGCGCACGGGCCGGCCGGGGCCCCGCGGGCTCCGGGGGAAGCCCCCGAGCGGGTACAGACACAGAAAACGGGCCGGGCCCGGGACATCAGTCCCGGGCCCGGCCCGTTGATTGCCGACGGCTCGCGCCGCGACCAGCCGCGACTAGTTGTCGTCCTCGTCGATCAGGAAGCCCCGCATCGGGGACGGAGCCTGCTGCATCGGCTGCTGGCCCTGCGGCCGCACCGGCGCCATCGGCTGCGTCATCGCCGGGGACATCTGCTGCTGACCGCCGTACGACGGGGCACCGCTGCTGTGACCACCCATGGAGGAGTTACCGCCCATGGACGGGTTGCCCCCCATGCTGTGACCGCCCATTCCCGCACCGGCCGGAGCCATGGACCCGCTCATGGAGGGGGCCGCGGGCAGCGACGGGGTGTTGGGGTTGCGCGGCGGGGCCAGCGAGTCGTCCGCCTGGTTCTCCAGCTGGCGCAGCTGGCTCTCCAGGTAGGACTTCAGGCGGGTGCGGTACTCGCGCTCGAAGCCGCGCAGGTCCTCGACCTTGCGCTCCAGCGTGGCGCGGGCGGACTCCAGCGAGCCCATCGCCACGCGGTGCTTCTCCTGCGCGTCCCGCTCCAGGGCGTCGGCCTTTGCGCGGGCGTCCCGCTCCAGACCCTCGGCGCGGCTGCGGGCCTCGCCGACGATCTTGTTGGCCTCGGAACGGGCCTCCGCGATCGCCTGGTCAGCGGTCTGCTGAGCCAGCGACAGCACGCGGGCGGCGCTGTCACCGCCCGGACCCTGACCCGGCTGCGGCAGCTGCGGGCCGGGCCCGCCCATCGGACCGTTCTGGCCCATGCCGTTCTGACCCATGGGACCGTTCTGTCCCATCTGGCCCTGACCCATGCCGTTCTGACCCATCGGACCGTTCTGTCCCATGGGGCCGCCCATGGGGCCACCCATCGGCCCGTTCTGACCCATAGGACCGTTCTGTCCCATCGGGCCGGGGCCGTGCGGACCCTGCGGACCATGGCCGTGACCGCCGGGGCCGGCCGGAAGCTGCGGGGCGCCGCCCGGCAGTTGGGGCGGCCCGCCCATTTGCTGCTGCTGCGGCACCGGCTGCGGTCCGGATATGGCGGCGGGCACCGGCGCGCCTGGTCGTTGGTCCTGCTGCTCGGGCTTGCGCATTCCCTGCTGCTGGTTCTGCGCGGCGGCGCGCGTGGCGGCGGCCAGCTTGGCGCGCAGGTCCTCGTTCTCGCGCAGCAGTTTCGTCAGTTCGGCCTCGACCTCGTCGAGAAAGGCATCGACCTCGTCCTCGTCATAGCCTTCTCGGAGACGGACGGTCGTGAACTGCTTGTTCCGCACGTCCTCGGGGGTCAACGGCATCTCTTCTTCACCTCAACGTAGTCGTCGGCAATCGGCAAGACCGTATCGTTCACAGCCGCGTTCACAGCCGGCTCACGACGGTGATCAGGATGTAGACGATGATCATCAGTACGAAGAAGGACAGGTCGAGCGCCACGCCCCCGAGACGCAGCGGCGGAATGAACCGCCGCAGAAGCTTGAGTGGCGGATCGGTGACAGTGTAGGTCGCCTCCAGGACGACCACCATCGCCTTGCCGGGTTGCCATGAGCGAGCGAACTGGAAGACGTAATCCATCACCAGCCGGAAAATCAGAACGAACAGGAAACAGTACAGCGCGATGTAGATCACCTGCAGTGCGATGCCCATCTCGCGCTTCCCTCTCCCCTTGCTCGTACCCGGCCTGTTAGACCGTCATTCATCCGGCATTGCCCGGTATTGCGTCTCAGCTCTGATTGAAGAACCCGCCCTCTGCGATGCGGGCCTTGTCCTCCGCCGTGACATCGACGTTAGCAGGAGACAGCAGGAACACCTTCTGCGTCACCCGCTCGATGCTCCCGTGAAGACCGAAGACGAGACCGGCGGCGAAGTCGACCAGACGCTTCGCGTCCGTGTCGTCCATCTCCGTCAGGTTCATGATCACCGGGGTGCCTTCGCGGAAGTGTTCCCCGATGGTACGGGCCTCGTTGTAGGTCCGGGGGTGCAATGTCGTGATGCGGTAAGGCTCCCGCTCGGACACAACCTTGGGCATGATCACCGGTGCGTTCTTCTCCAGAGAGTGGCGTTCGGGTGTGATGGACGCCACGGGGGCGATTCGGGCGGGTCGTCCCGTTTCCGCTACGAGCGGAGCGGGTTCGCGCTGGGCAGGCGGCTGGGCGACTCGAACCGGTTCGTCCGGTTGCGTCTGTTGGGACTGATGCTGCTGCCTGCGTCGGTCGGGCTCAGGCTCGGGCTCGAACTCGTCGTCGGGGTCAAAGCCCGGGCCGTCGTACCCATCGTCCTCCACGAGGCCGAGGTAGACCGCCATCTTGCGCATCGCGCCGGCCATTCTCTGCGTCCTCCGCTCTGTGGTGGATCGGCTCCGTCAACGGCGCCTTGGATCCACTTGGTCTGTCCGTCTTTTGACGGGAATGACCATATTTTCTGCTGTGGTCCGACTTCTTGGCGACGTTACCCGAGCCTGGGTCGGACTCCGAGCACCGCCGATCCGACACGTACATGTGTCGCCCCGGCGGCCACGGCGTCATCCAGGTCCGCGCTCATCCCTGCTGACACCATGTTCGCAGCAGGATGGGCCGCGCGCAGGCCCGTTGAGATTTCCTTCAGCCGGTCGAACGCCGCCCGCGGCCGCCCCGCGAAGGGGCCCGCCAGCGGAGCGACCGTCATCACCCCGGCGGCGCGCACCCCTTCGGCGGCGTCCAGGGCCGCGGCCAGTTCGGCGACCCCGTCGGGAGAGACGCCGCCGCGCTCCCCGCGGTTTCCCGACTCGGCGTCAAGAGCCACCTGGACCAGGCAGTCGAGCTGACGCCCGGCGCGGACGGCCGCCGCGGACAGGGCGGTGACCAGTCGGACCCGGTCGACCGAGTGCACCACATCGGCATAACTCGCCACGGAGCGGACCTTGTTCGTCTGCAATTGTCCGACGAAGTGCCAGGTAAGCGGCAAATCGGAGCACTCGGCCGCCTTGGGCGCCGCGTCCTGGTCCCGGTTCTCCGCGACGTGCCGGACGCCGAGTTCGGCGAGGAGGCGGACATCACTTGCGGGGTAGGTCTTGGTGACGACGATGAGCGTCACTTCTTCCCGCTCCCGGCCGGCGGCGGCGCAGGCGCTGAAGATACGTTCCTCCACGCGCGCCAGGTTCCGGGCCAGTTCCGTCTTGCGGTCCGTCACCGCTCCGCCTTCCCCGCGCTGCTTCCGGGGAGGTCCCCGAGCCAGACATAACTCGCAAGCCGCCCCGTGGTGCGCTCGCGCCGGTAAGAGAAGTGGTCCGTCGATTCCAGCGTGCAAATGTGAGATTGTCCGCTGATCTCCACGCCGAGCCGGGCCAGCTGGGCCCGCACCCCGGCGGCGACGTCGACGGCCGGGGTCCCCTGACGGGTGGTCGCCCACGCCTCGGGGACGACCTCGGCGACATCGGCGCGCATCTGCTCGGGCACTTCGTAGCAGAGGCCGCAGACCGAGGGGCCGATGCGGGCGACGATCCGGGCGGGGTCGGCGCCGAGCGCGGTCATCGCCTCGACGGTGGCGGGGACGACGCCGGCGACCAGGCCCGGGCGGCCCGCGTGGGCCGCGCCCGCCACCCCGGCGACCGGGTCGGCGAGCAGGACGGGGGTGCAGTCCGCGGTCAGGACCGCGAGGGCGAGTCCCCGGCGGGTCGTCACCACCGCGTCGACCGCCGGGATCTCCCCGGGCGCGGCGGCGGGGTCCCACGGGCCGTCGACCACGGCCACGTCCCGGCCGTGCACCTGGTTCATCCAGACGACCGCCGCCGGGTCCAGGCCGAGCGAGACGGCCACCCGCTCGCGGTTGGCCCGGACGGCCGCGGGGTCGTCGCCGACGGCGCCGCCCAGATTGAGCTCGTCATACGGAGCGGCGCTCACCCCGCCCCACCTGTCGGTGAAGGCGAAGTGCGCGCCGCTCGCGTGCTTTTCAGATGTCACAGCTTCAGGTGTCACTGCGTGCTGTTGCCCTATCACTGTTGGGCCGCTCACTGTTCGCGGGTGCTACTTGAGGAAGTCCGGCACGTCCAGTTCCTCGGCGGTCGAGTCCTGGTACGGGCGGGCCGGCGGGACCTGCGGCGAGGCGACCGGGGGCGGCGGGAGCTCGTTGACCGGGCTGGTCTCGACCGAGGGCTCCTCGGTGCGCGGCGTGACGCCGCCCAGTCCCCCGAAAGAGGAGCGGGACGGCTCGGCCGGGGCCGGCCGGGTCGGGGCGGCCGAGGCCGGGGCACTCTCCTCGCGACCGCCGTAGGAGGAGCCGAGGACCTTGTCGCGGCTGCCCTTGGCCGGCGGCTGGCCGCCGTCGAAGCCGGCGGCGATGACCGTGACCCGGACCTCGTCACCGAGGGCGTCGTCGATGACGGCACCGAAGATGATGTTGGCCTCGGGGTGCGCGGCCTCGCTGACCAGCTGCGCGGCCTCGTTGATCTCGAAGAGACCGAGGTCGGAGCCGCCGGAGATGGAGAGCAGCACGCCCCGGGCGCCGTCGATCGACGCCTCCAGGAGCGGGGAGGAGATGGCCATCTCGGCCGCGGCCACCGCGCGGTCGTCGCCGCGGGCCGAGCCGATGCCCATGAGGGCCGAGCCCGCCTCGGACATCACGGACTTGACGTCCGCGAAGTCGAGGTTGATCAGGCCCGGGGTGGTGATCAGGTCGGTGATGCCCTGGACGCCCGACAGCAGTACCTGGTCCGCGGACTTGAACGCGTCGAGCACGCTCACCTGACGGTCCGAGATGGACAGCAGTCGGTCATTGGGAATCACGATGAGGGTGTCGACCTCGTCGCGCAGACCCGCGATGCCGTCTTCCGCCTGGTTCGCCCGGCGGCGGCCCTCGAAGGTGAACGGCCGGGTGACCACACCGATCGTCAGGGCGCCCAGCGAGCGGGCGATGTTGGCGACGACGGGGGCGCCACCGGTGCCGGTGCCGCCGCCCTCGCCCGCGGTGACGAAGACCATGTCGGCCCCCTTGAGGACCTCCTCGATCTCCTCGCGGTGGTCCTCGGCCGCCTTGCGGCCGACATCGGGGTTGGCGCCGGCGCCGAGGCCGCGGGTGAGCTCGCGGCCGACGTCGAGCTTGACGTCGGCGTCGCTCATCAGCAGGGCCTGTGCATCGGTGTTGATCGCGATGAACTCGACGCCCTTGAGACCGACCTCGATCATCCGGTTGATGGCGTTCACGCCACCGCCGCCGATGCCGACGACCTTGATGACTGCGAGGTAGTTCTGCGGTGCTGCCACGTCGAAGGCCTCTCGCCTCGAGTTACGTATGCCTGGGGGACGGTTCTGAATGCCGACCCGAACCCTCAACTTGAAGTTTAGGGTTACCGGTGCCGCTGTTCGCTGGGGTTCTCCGAACAGGACACTAAGTCGACAAGTGGCGCGCGTTCAACGAACACGCCGAACCTCCCGTTTTTCTTTTCACCCTATGTGATCACCCATAGCCGTAGCCAGCCAGGGTGGTGGCAGGCCGCGCCGCGCGTCAACTCCCCGACGCCGCCGGAGCACTGGGTGCGCTCACGTCGAAGTGGTCGGCACCCCGCGCCGCTTTCAGCAATGCCGTGAGCGTACGGGCTTTCGCCTCGCCCCGCTCACCACTCCCCCAGACCACCGTCCGACCGCCCGTCAGCTCCAGGGTGATGGAGTCGTACGAGCGCACGCGGATGACGCGGGTGTCCGTACGGACCACCTCGGGCAGTGCCTCCGCCACTCGAACGGCCTCGCGCTCCAGGCGCTGGAGTCCGAACCGGCGCAGGCTCGGCGAGTCCGCCGCCTCCAGCTCCAGCCTCGGCACTCCCTTGGGCGGGCGTTCGACTGTGGCGAAGCGCACGCCGGAACCGTCGATTTCGATAAATTTCCCGCCCTTTTCGACGATGGCCCGGGGCTGCCGCTCGACCACTTCGAGTCGGATTCCGTGCGGCCACGACCGTTCCACGGCCACCGTCTCGATCCTCGGCAGCCGCTCCCGCAGCCGGGCCCCGATGGCGTCGGTGTCCACCGAGATCAGGGGTTCACCGAAGGGGACCTCGGCCGCCTTGCGCACCTCATCGGCCGTCAGGACGCGGGTGCCGGAGACCTCCACGCCGGTGGCGCGGAGCCAGGAGGAGCCGTAGAGCGCCCAGCCGGCGGCCCCGCCGAGGAGCAGGAGGAGGGCCGACCACAGCACGAGCCGGCGCCTGCGGGGCAGCCGGAAGCGCAGCCGGGGCCCCGGGCGGGAGGGGCCCTTGCCCGGCCGGGAGGGGCCGGACCGCGCCGCGCTCTTGGCGTTCCTGCTCTTCGAGTTCTTGCTCTTCGAGCCACCCCGCTGTGCGGTCGTCGGTCCGGCCACGCTCCCCTAGCCTCCAGCTCCTACGGGCACCTCAGCCCGCTCTGCGTGCGGCAATCGCCTCGTACACCATGCCGACGAGCAGCTCGTCGGCGTCGCGGCGCCCGAACTCCGAGGCCGCCCGGGACATCTCGTACAGCCGGTGCGGGTCGGCGAGCACCGGGAGCACCTGGCTCTGCAGCCACTCGGGGCTCAGTTCGGCGTCGTCCACCAGCAGGCCGCCGCCCGCCTTGACCACCGGCTGGGCGTTGAGCCGCTGTTCGCCGTTGCCGATGGGCAGCGGGACGTAGGCGGCCGGCAGCCCGACGGCGGACAGCTCGGCGACGGTCATCGCGCCCGCGCGGCAGAGCATCATGTCCGCCGCGGCGTACGCGAGGTCCATCCGGTCCACGTACGGTACCGGTACATAGGGGGGCATTCCGGGCATGTTGTCCACATGCGGCAGGTCGTTCTTGGGGCCGACCGCGTGCAGGATCTGGATTCCGGAGCGCTGGAGCATCGGCGCGACGGCCTGGATGACCTCGTTCAGCCGGCGCGCGCCCTGGGAGCCGCCGGAGACCAGCAGCGTCGGCACGTTCGGCTCCAGGCCGAAGTACGCCCGGGCCTCGTAGCGGACCGCGGCCCGGTCGAGGGTGGCGATGGTGCGGCGCAGCGGGATCCCGACGTAGCGGGCGTTGCGCAGCTTGCTGTCCGGGGTGGACACCGCGACGGACGCGGCGTAGCGCGAGCCGATCTTGTTGGCGAGGCCGGGGCGGGCGTTGGCCTCGTGCACGATGATCGGCACGCCGAGCCGCTTGGCGGCCAGGTAGCCGGGCAGGGCCACGTAGCCGCCGAAGCCGACGACGCAGTCGGCCTTGGTGCGCTCCAGGATCTGCTCGGCGGCCTTGATGGTGCCGCGCAGCCGCCCCGGAACGGTGATCAGCTCGGGGGTGGGCTTGCGGGGCAGGGGCACGGCGGGGATCAGCCCCAGTTCATAGCCCCGCTCGGGCACCAGGCGGGTCTCCAGACCCCGCTCCGTGCCGAGCGCCGTGATCCCCACGGTCGGGTCCTGCCTGCGCAGGGCGTCCGCGAGGGCGAGCGCGGGCTCGATGTGGCCGGCGGTCCCCCCGCCGGCGAGTACGACATGCACCGAAATTCACCGCTCTCCGGACGGTCGCTTCTTGACGCGCCGTCTCATCGTCTTCCATCTCACCCCAGGCTGCCGCATGGCCAGAGCAGCCCGCGCACCGGGTTCATCGCGTGCGAAGGCGATCAGCAGCCCAATGGCGAACATGGTCGGCAGCAGGGCGGACCCTCCGTAGGAGAACAGCGGGAGCGGGACACCGGCGATCGGCAGCAGGCCGAGCACCGCACCGATGTTGACCACGGCCTGGGCCGTGATCCAGGTGGTCACACCTCCCGCGGCATACCTCACGAAGGGATCCTCCGTGCGTCCGGCCACGCGGATACCCGCATAGCCTAGAGCCGCGAAGAGGGCGAGTACCGACAGCGTCCCCGCGAGACCGAGTTCCTCGCCGGTGATGGCGAAGATGAAGTCCGTATGGGGTTCGGGGAGTTCGCCCCATTTCTCCACACTCGCTCCGAGGCCCGCGCCGAACCATCCTCCATTGGCCAGAGCATAGATGCCGTGCACGGCCTGCCAGCACTGGTCTTTGGTGCCGGGGTCGGTCGCGCCGATGCAGGCGAGGCGGGACATGCGGTTGGCGCTGGTCTTGATGAACAGGAACGCGAGGACGGCGGTGACGCCGAACACACCCGCGAACAGCCGGGTGGGGGCGCCGGCCACCCACAGCAGCCCGAGCAGCACCGCGGTGAGGACGACGGTGGTGCCCATGTCGCCGCCCAGCATGATCAGGCCGAGCAGGACGAAGGTGACGGGCACCAGCGGCACCAGGAGGTGCTTCCACTGGGTGAGCAGCCTCTTGGCCTGCTTGCGGGCCAGCAGGTCGGCGCCCCAGAGGACGAGCGCGAGCTTGGCGAACTCGCTGGGCTGGAGCTGGAAGGGGCCGCCGAGGGAGATCCAGTTGGTGTTGCCGTTGATGGTCTCGCCGATGCCGGGCACCTGGACCAGGCAGAGCAGGAAGAGCGAACCGGCCAGCGCCGGATAGGCGAAGACCCGCAGCAGCTTGACGGGCATCCGGGCGGCCGTGAGCAGCAGGACGGTGCCGATGGCGGCCGCCAGCAGCTGCTTGCGGAAGAAGAAGCTGGGCGGCAGGCCGTTCTGCATGGCCTTGATCTGGGAGGCGGAGTAGACCATCACCAGGCCGAGCACGGTGATCAGCAGGGAGCCGCCGAGCACCAGGTAGTAGGCGGTCAGCGGCCGGTCCCAGGCGCGCTTGGCCCGCAGGTGCAGCGTCCGCAGGCCGCCCAGCACGGTGCCGCGGGGGGGCCGGGGACCCCGGGGGCCCCCGGAGCCGGTGGCGGCCCGCCCACGGGCCGCGGCGGGGCGGGCGGGGCGGGAGCGGGCGGCGGGGCCGCGCAGGGCCCGGGGCACCGGGCCCCGCGCGGCCGCGCCGCCGCCTCGCGCGGTGTGGTCGGCGTGCATCCGGGATTCCCTCCGCTGGTGTCCCGCGCCGCCCGCCCGCGCCACGGGGACCGTGCGGCTACTCGTCCGCGGCGCAGCCCGGGTCCGGGGCCGCGAGGGCCCGGACCGCGTCGGCGAAGGCCTCGCCGCGCTTGTTGTAGTTGACGAACATATCCATCGAGGCGCACGCCGGGGCCATCAGCACGGTGTCCCCCGGTCCGGCGAGCCGTGCCGCTTCCCGGACCGCCGCGGCCATCGCCCCAGTGTCCGTCCGGTCGAGGTCCACCACCGGCACATCGGCGGCGTGTCGCGCCAGGGCTTCAGCGATCAGGGCCCGGTCGGCGCCGATGAGGACGGCGCCGCGCAGCCGCTTCGCGGACTTCTTCACCAGCTCGTCGAAGGTGGCGCCCTTGGCGAGGCCGCCGGCGATCCACACGATCGACTCGTAGGCGGCCAGGGACGCCTCGGCGGCGTGGGTGTTGGTGGCCTTGGAGTCGTCCACGTAGGCGACGCCGTCGACGTCGGCCACGTGGGCGATGCGGTGCGCGTCGGGGGTGAAGGCGCGCAGGCCGTCGCGGACGGCCGCGGGCTCCACGCCGAAGGCGCGGGCGAGGGCGGCGGCCGCGAGGGCGTTGGCGATGTTGTGGGGGGCGGCGGGGGTGACGTCGGAGGTCTCGGCGAGCTCCTGGGCGTTCGTCCGCCGGTCGGCCACGAAGGCCCGGTCGACGAGGAGGCCCTCGACGACGCCGAGCTCGGAGAGGCCGGGGGCGCCCAGGGTGAAGCCGATGGCGCGGCAGCCCTCCTCGACGTCGGCCTGCTCCACCAGGCGCTCGGTGGCCGGGTCGTCGGCGTTGTAGACGCAGGCGACCTGGTTGCCCTCGAAGATGCGGCCCTTGTCGACGGCGTACGCGCGCATCGACCCGTGCCAGTCGAGGTGGTCCGGCGCAAGGTTGAGCACGGCCGCGGAGTGCGGGCGCACCGAGGGCGCCCAGTGCAGCTGGTAGCTGGAGAGCTCGACGGCGAGGACGTCGTAGGGCTCGCCGGAGAGCACGACGTCGATGATGGGGGTGCCGATGTTCCCGACGGCGGCGGTGCGCAGCCCGGCGGCCTCCAGGATGGAGGCGAGCATCTGCACGGTGGTGGTCTTGCCGTTGGTGCCGGTGACCGCGAGCCAGGGGGCGGCGCTCGCGCCGGGCAGGGCGCGCAGGCGCCAGGCGATCTCGACGTCACCCACCACGTCCACGCCGGCCTCGGCGGCCGCGGCGAAGAGCGGGCTGCCGGGCTGCCAGCCGGGCGAGGTGACGACCAGCTCCGTGCCGGCGGGCAGGGTCGCCGCGTCGCCGAGGCGCACGGTGACGCCCGCGGCCTCCAGGGGGGTGGCGCGCTCGCGCAGCGCCGGGCTGTCCCCGCCGTCGACGACGGTGACCCGTGCGCCGAGGCCGGCCAGGGCGCGGGCGGCGCTGACGCCGCTCACGCCGAGGCCGGCGACGGTGATGTTCATGCCGGTGAAGCTCACTTGATGGCCAGCCATCCGGTGTAGAAGATGCCGAGTCCGACGGCGACGCACAGGCCCTGGATGATCCAGAAGCGGACCACCACAAGGACCTCGCTCCACCCCTTGAGTTCGAAGTGGTGCTGGAGCGGCGCCATCTTGAAGACGCGCTTGCCGGTCAGCTTGAAGGAGCCGACCTGGATCACGACGGACATCGTGATGAGGACGAACAGGCCGCCGAGGAGGGCGATCAGCAACTCGGTGCGGGAGCAGATCGCGAGGCCCGCGAGGGCGCCGCCGAGGGCGAGCGAGCCGGTGTCGCCCATGAAGATCTTGGCGGGCGAGGTGTTCCACCACAGGAAGCCGAAGCAGGAGCCCATCAGGGCCGAGGCGACGACCGCGAGGTCGAGCGGGTCGCGGACCTCGTAGCAGGCGGCGCCGGCGGTCAGCGGGTTGCCGCAGGACTGGCCGTGCTGCCAGGTGCCGATGAATACGTAGGCGCCGAAGACCATCACGGAGGCGCCGGTGGCGAGGCCGTCGAGACCGTCGGTGAGGTTCACGCCGTTCGACATCGCGAGGATCATGAACAGCGCCCAGACCACGAAGATGACCGGGCCGACGGACCAGCCGAAGTCCTGCGTGAAGGACAGCTTGGTGGAGGCCGGGGTCTGGCCGCGGGTGTCGGAGAACTGCAGCGCGAGCACCGCGAAGGCGATGCCGACGATGAGCTGGCCGGCCATCTTGGCCTTGGCGCGCAGGCCCAGCGACCGCTGCTTGACGATCTTGATGTAGTCGTCGAGGAAGCCGACGAGGCCCATGCCGGCCATCAGGAACAGCACCAGCAGACCGGAGACGGTCGGCGAGTGGCTGGTGATGACCTTCGTCAGCGCGTAGGCGATGAGCGTGGCCAGGATGAAGGCGATGCCGCCCATGGTGGGCGTACCGCGCTTGCTGTGGTGCTCGCGCGGGCCGTCGTCCCGGATGAACTGGCCGTAGCCCTTGCGGGCCAGGAACTTGATCAGCAGCGGGGTGCCGATCAGGGTCAGCAGGAGACCGATGACACCGGCGAAGAGGATCTGGTTCATCTGCGTCAGACCTCGCCCTCGCCCGTGAGCAGCTGCTGCGCGACCCACTCCAGACCGACCGACCTGGACGCCTTCACCAGCACGACGTCACCCGGGCGCAGCTCGCTGCGCAACAGGTCGACCGCCGCCTGCGCGTCGGACACGTGCACCGACTCCTCACCCCACGAACCCTCGTTATAGGCGCCCATGCGCAGCCAGGCCGCTTCCTTGTCCCCGACTGCCACGAGCTTGCTGACGTTGAGCCGGACGGCGAGCCGTCCGACCGCGTCGTGCTCGGCGAGTGACTCCTCGCCGAGCTCGGCCATCCGACCGAGCACCGCCCACGTGCGGCCCCCCTTCGCCGTGGCGGCTTCGCCCATGGCGGCCAGCGCGCGGAGCGCGGCTTTCATGGATTCGGGGTTCGCGTTGTAGGCGTCGTTGACGATCGTCACGCCGTCCGCGCGCTCGGTGACCTCCATCCGCCAGCGGGAGAGCTGGCCCGCGGCGGAGAGCGCGGAGGCGATCTCGTGCGCGGGCATGCCCAGCTCATGGGCGACGGCGGCGGCGGCGAGCGCGTTCGACACGTGGTGCTCACCGTACAGCCGCATGGTCACGTCGCCGCACCCGGTGGGTGTGTGAAGCGTGAAGGAGGGCTGTCCGGCGGCGGTGAGGCGGACGTTCTCGGCGCGGACGTCGGCGTCCGCGGACTCGCCGAAGAGGACGATGCGGGCCTTGGTGCGGCTGCTCATGGCGCGCACGAGGGGGTCGTCGGCGTTGAGGACGGCCACGCCGCCCGCGTCGGCCGGCGGCAGGGCCTCGACCAGCTCGCCCTTGGCGACGGCGATCTGCTCCCGGCCGCCGAACTCGCCGACGTGGGCGGTGCCGACGTTGAGCACGAGGCCGACGCGCGGCGGGGTGATCTCGGTGAGGTAGTGAATGTGGCCGATTCCGCGCGCTCCCATTTCGAGCACGAGGGTGTGGGTGCCGGCGTCGGCGCGCAGGGCGGTGACCGGCAGGCCGATCTCGTTGTTCAGCGAACCGGGGGTCCACACGGTGGGGCCGAGCCGCTCCAGGAGCTGGGCGATCAGGTCCTTGGTGCTGGTCTTGCCGGCCGAGCCCGTGAGCGCGACGACGGTGGTGCCGAGCCGGTCGACGACGGCGCGCGCCAGGACGCCGAGGGCGGCGACGACGTCGTCGACGACGATGGCGGGCACGCCGACGGGCCGGTCGGCCAGGACGGCGACCGCGCCGGCGGCGACGGCGCGCTCGGCGTAGTCGTGGCCGTCGACGCGTTCGCCGGCGAACGCGGCGAAGAGGCTGCCGGGCCGCACGTCACGGGAGTCGATGACGACCGGGCCGTCGGCGATGAGGCCCGGGTCCGGTATGTCGTGCTGCTGCCCGCCGACGATGGCGGCGATCTCGGCGAGGGTCAGGGCGATCACCGGGAATCACCTCCGGCCGTTCGGGAGAGCTTCCGGGGGGAGGGTTGTGCGCGCATGGCGGTCTGTCATCCCTGGTCGTTCCGGTGCGTGGGCAACGAACGCGACTGCGCGGCCTCGACGGCTTCGCGCAGCACCTGGCGGTCGTCGAAGGGGCGTACGACCCCGGCGATGTCCTGGCCCTGCTCATGGCCCTTGCCGAGGACCAGGACGGTGTCGCCGGGCTCGGCGCGGGCGACGGCGGCGGCGATGGCGTCGGCCCGCTCCTCCGCGAGGAGGACGGTGCCGCGCTCGTGGGCGGGTACCTCGGCGGCGCCCGCGAGCATGGTGGCGAGGATCGCGAGGGGGTCCTCGGAGCGCGGGTTGTCGGAGGTCAGTACGGCGGTGTCGGCGAGGCGGGCCAGGGCCGCGCCCATGGGGGCGCGCTTGGTGGTGTCGCGGTCGCCGCCGCAGCCGAGGACGGCGTGGATCCGGCCGTCGGTGACCTTGCGCAGGGCGCGCAGAACCGATTCGACGGCGTCGGTCTTGTGGGCGTAGTCGACGACGGCCAGATAGGGCTGGCCGGCGTCCACCCGCTCCAGCCGGCCCGGGACGCCGGGGACGGCCGCGACGCCGTCGGCGGCGGTCTGCGGGTCGATCCCGGCGACGACGAGGGAGGTGATGGCGGCGAGGGCGTTGGCGACGTTGAACGGGCCGGCCAGCGGCGCCTTGGCCCGCAGGCTCTCGCCGTTCGGGCCGAGGACGGTGAAGGTCGAGTCGAACGGGCCGATCTCGACGTCCGCCGCGCGCCAGTCGGCGTCGGGGTGGCCCTCGGCGGAGAAGGTGGTGACCGGGACCTCGGACGCGCCGGCGGCGAGCCTGCGCCCGTACTCGTCGTCGAGGTTCACGACGCCGACGCGGCTGCGGGCCTTGGTGAAGAGCTCGGCCTTGGCCTGGAAGTAGTCCTCCATGCCCGAGTGGAACTCCATGTGCTCCGGGCTGAGGTTGTTGAAGACGGCGACGTCGAAGACGCAGCCGTCGACGCGGCCGAGCACCAGGGCGTGGCTGGAGACCTCCATGGCGACCGAGGCGACGCCGCGCTCGCGCATGACGGCGAAGAGCGCCTGCAGGTCGGTGGCCTCGGGGGTGGTGCGCTCGGACTTGATCCGCTCGTCGCCGATGCGGGACTCGACGGTGCCGATCAGGCCCGTCAGCCCCCCGGATTCCCCGGCGGCGGCCTTCAGACCGCCCTCGATGAGGTAGGCGGTGGTGGTCTTGCCGGAGGTGCCGGTGATGCCGATCTGGAGCAGGTCGCGGCCCGGGTGCCCGTAGATCGTGGCCGCCAGCTCGCCCATCCGGGCGCGCGGGTCGGCGACGGTGAGGACGGGCAGGCCGGTGGCGGCGGCGCGCTCGGCGCCCGCCGGGTCGGTCAGCACGGCCACGGCGCCGAGCCCCGCGGCCTGGGCGGAGAAGTCCGCGCCGTGGAAGCGGGCGCCGGGCAGGGCGGCGTAGATGTCGCCCGGCCGCACGGCCCGGGAGTCGTGGGTGATGCCGGTGGCGGCGGCCTCCTGCGGGGCCCGTGGCGCGGTGATGCCCAGCTGACCGGCCAGCTCCGCGAGGGGCGCGGGGCGGACCTGGGTGGGGCGGGGCGCTCCCGGCGCTGCGGCGGGGGCGGTCTGGGACTGATCAGCGTGTGGCACGGCGGTGAGCGTACCGGGCGCACCCGCCCCGTCGCGAAGCGAGGGGCCCGCCGGGCCGCGGTTCCCCGGATCGGGCGTGATCGTCGTCACGGCCGGCCCCGGCTCACTCGTCGCCGTAGGAGACCGGCAGCCGCGGGGGCTGCGCGCCGGACGGGGGCACCTGGAGGGATTTCAGCGCGAACTCCATCACCTGCTTGTAGACGGGGCCGCAGATCTGGCCACCGAAGTAACTGCCCCGGGTGGGGTTCTGGATGGCGCAGTAGACGGTGACCCGGGGCTGGTCGGCGGGGGCGAAGCCGGCGAAGGACGCGGTGTAGCCGTGGTAGCGGCCGGTGCGCGGATCCACCCGGTTGGACGTGCCGGTCTTCCCCGCGACGCGGTAGCCGGGGATCTTCGCCTTGGTGCCGGTGCCGTCCCGGTCGTCGACGACGGACTCCAGCATGGTGGCGAGGCTCTTGGCGGTCTCCTCGCTCACCACCCGGGTCCGCGGCGGGGCCGGGGCGGGGGTGAAGCGGCCGTCGGGGCCCTTGGTGCCGCGCACCAGCGTGGGCCGGACCCGCTCGCCGCCGCCCGCGATGGTGGAGTAGACGGACGCGGCCTGCACGGCGTTCAGGGAGAGGCCCTGGCCGAAGGGGATGGTGTGCTGCTGGGAGGCGCTCCACTTCTGCGGCGGGGCGAGGATGCCGGGCGTCTCGCCGGGGAAGCCGAGGCCGGTGGGCTCGCCGATGCCGAATTTCCGCAGGTAGGAGTGGAGGACGCGGTTGGCCTGGGGCTGGTCCTTGCCCAGTTGTTCGGCGGCGAGGATCGTGCCGATGTTGCTGGACTTGGCGAGCACTCCGTTGAGGGTGAGGTGCCAGGTGGCGTGGTCGACGTCGTCGGCGAAGGCACGGTCGGCGCGGGGCAGCCGGTTGGGCACCTCGACGTGCGTGGCCGGGGTCGCCGCGCCCTCTTCCAGGACGGCCGCCATGGTCATCACCTTGCTGACACTGCCCGGCTCGTAGGCGTCCTGGAGGGCCGCGTTGCCCAGGGCGGAGCTGTCGGCGTGGGCGAGGTCGTTGGGGTCGTAGCCGGGGGCGTTGGCCATGGCCAGGATCTCCCCGCTGCGGGTGTCCTGGACGACGACGTAGCCGCGGTCCGCGGCGGACTCCCGCACCTGCCGGGTGATGGCGCTCTGGGCGGCCCACTGGATGTCGCGGTCGAGGGTCAGCTCGACGGTGGAGCCGGGCACGGCGGGCTTCTCCTGGACGTCCCCGGTGGGCACCTGCCGGCCGAAGGACTGGGCGCGGACGAGCTTGCCGTCGCGGCCGGCGAGGACCGCGTCGAGCTGGGCCTCGATGCCGCCGCCGCCGCGGCCCTCGGAGTTGACGAAGCCCAGTATCCCGGCGGCCAGGTCGCCGTTGGGGTAGACGCGCTTGCTGTGGGGTTCGCTGTTGACGCCCGCGAGGACGTTCACCCCGCGCTTCTTCGCCGCCCGGTCGGCGGCCGCCTTCTTCAGCTCCTTGATCCGGTTCCAGACCTTGGGGGTCTGCTGCCGGGCGAGGACGACGTACTTGGACGCGGGGTTGGCGGTGAGCTTCCGCTCCAGCACGTCCGGCTGCTCGTCGAGCACGGGCGCGAGGAGCTCGGCGGCCTGCCGGGCGGCGCCCTCGGCCTTGATCCGTTCGGGGGTCAGCAGGTCGGGCGCGGCCGTGATGTCGTAGGCGTCGACGGTGGTGGCCAGGGCCACGCCGGAGCGGTCGGTGATGGCCCCGCGCTCCGCGGCCAGGGTGACGGGGATGTAGCGGTTGACGTTGGCGCGGGCCGCGTACGCCTCGGCGTCGACGGCCTGCACCTGGAGCAGCCGCACCGTGAACACCAGCAGCACGATCGTCAGGCCGAGGCCGACCAGCCGCAGCCGGGGCCGCGGGCTGCCGAGCCGCAGGACCTGGGAGCCGGGCCGGGGGCGGGCCGGCGGCCGGGCGGCGGGCCGGGCCGGGCCCGGGACGCCACGGCGGCCGGGGCCGGGCTGCCTGGGGGGCCGGCCCCCGGGGAAAATCGGCACAGCGTCACCTGCCGGTGGTCGGGGCGGACTTCTTGGCCGTGGGGGCAGGGGGTACGGGCGCCACACCGGGGAGGGGGGCGGCCGGACGGATCACCGCCGGCCCGGCGGCCTCGGGCGCGGCGGACGGCTCGGGCGCGGGGACCGGAGCCGGCTCGGGGACGGTGTAGGCGGCCGGGTCCACGCCCTCGGGGAGGGCCGGGGCCGGGGAGCCGCGGACGGTGCCGTCCGGGCTGAGGAAGGCCGGGGTGCCGCCGGGGACCATGCCCAGCTGCCGGGCGCGGTTCGCCAGGGCGTCCGGGGCGGCCAGCCGGTCGACCTCCTGCTGCAGGGCCTGCTGCTCGTCCGTCAGCTCGGTGGTCTTGCGCTGGAGCCTGCTGAGTTCGAAGGAGCCCTGGTTGAGCGAGGAGTTCAGGAGCAGCAGCGAGATCAGGCCGGAGCCGAGCAGGACGACGACCAGCAGGACGAACGGTGTCCGTTTCGCCCCGGCCGTGCCCGGCACCCGCAGCCGGGACAGCCGTGCGCTCCGGCTGTCCCGGCCGCGGGCCGCTGCTGTCATGGGGTGTCCTCCCGGATGCGTTCGGCGCCGCGCAGCCGGGCGGGGGCGGCCCGCCGGTTCTCGGCGACCTCTTCCTCGGTGGGCAGTTCGGCGCCGCGGGTGAGCAGCTTCAGCCGGGGCTGGTAGCGCTCGGGCACGACGGGCAGGCCGGGGGGCGCGGTGTTGGCGGCGCCCGCCGCGAGGACCTGCTTGACGATGCGGTCCTCCAGCGACTGGTAGGACAGCACGGCGATCCGGCCGCCGACCGCGAGCGAGGCGACGGCCGCCGGGATGGCCTGCTCGACGCTGGCGAGCTCGGCGTTGACCTCGATGCGCAGGGCCTGGAAGGTGCGCTTGGCGGGGTTGCCGCCGGTGCGCTTGGCGGCCTGCGGCAGGGCGTCGCGGATCAGCTCCACCAGGCGGGCGCTGTTGGTGAACGGCTCCTTGGCGCGCGCCTTGACGACGGCCTCGACGATCCGCTTGGCCTGCTTCTCCTCGCCGTAGGAGCGCAGGATGCGCACCAGGTCGCCGGGCGCGTAGGTGTTGAGGACCTCGGCCGCGCTGATGCCGCTCGTCTGGTCCATGCGCATGTCCAGCGGGGCGTCCTGCGCGTAGGCGAAACCGCGGTCGGCCTCGTCCAGCTGCATGGAGGAGACGCCGAGGTCGAAGAGGACGCCCTGGACGCGCGGGATGCCGAGCCGGTCCAGGACGTCGGGCAGCTCGTGGTAGACGGCGCGGACCAGGGTGGCGCGGTCGCCGAAGGGGGCGAGCCGCTCACCGGCGAGGGCGAGGGCGGTGGGGTCGCGGTCGAGGGCGACGAGCCGGGCCTCGGGAAACCTCTCCAGCAGCGCCTCGCTGTGTCCGCCGGCGCCCAGGGTGCAGTCGACGACGACCGCGCCGGGCTCGGTGAGGGCGGGAGCGAGCATGTCCAGGCAGCGCTGGAGCATGACGGGGACGTGTCGCGCGTTGCTGCTCATGCGCCCTTCTGAGAATTCGGCGGTTCGGCCCGGGGTCGGCGACGCCCGGTCGGGCGCGGGCGTACGTACCGCCGGGTCCCCGCCCGCCCCGAGGGGAAGCGGCCGGCCCGGGCACCGGGGAAGGGGTGTCAGGCGACCGGGGAGCGGGAGGAGGCCGAGGGATACGTTCGCGTCGCGCACGTGCGGTTTTTCCGGTTCCAAGGGGAGCATCTGGCCTCCCACTTCGCGCCACTTTAGTCCACTCGTCCCCTCGGTCAACCAACCGGCCAGCGCGTCCCGGCCCCGGCGTGGGGCGGCCGCAAGGCCACGTGAAGATCATGACGAGGGGCCCGGCCGACCTCGGCGGAACCGGGCGGAAAGGGACACTCACCCGTACGGCGGCATACCCGGCCTCCCTGTGGCTTCCCTCACAGAGTGGTAGGTCAGGGATATTTTCTGCCCGGCAGAACGGGCCGAGGGCCCCATCGCCGACTACCTTCGTTCCTATGTCGATATCCGCTTCCCAGCCGGCACCGCAGAGTCCCGACGGCCCCCACGAGGCGGAAACGGTCACGGACCGTCTCGTCGAGGCCAACGCCAAGTACGCCGCCGCCTTCACCGACCCCGGCATGGACGCCCGCCCCGTCCTCAAGGTGGCCGTCGTCGCCTGTATGGACGCCCGCCTCGACCTGCACGCGGCGCTCGGGCTGCAGCTCGGCGACTGCCACACCATCCGCAACGCCGGCGGTGTGGTCACCGACGACATCATCCGCTCGCTGACCATCAGCCAGCGGGCCCTGGGGACCCGTTCCGTGGTGCTCATCCACCACACCGGCTGCGGTCTGCTGACCCTGACCGAGGACTTCCGCCACGACATCGAGGCCGAGGTCGGGCAGCGCCCGGCGTGGGCGGTGGAGGCGTTCAAGGACCTGGAGCAGGATGTACGCCAGTCCATGCAGCGCGTCCGGACGTCGCCGTTCCTGCCGCACACGGAGGACGTGCGCGGTTTCATCTTCGACGTGACGACGGGCCTGCTGCGGGAGATCGACCCGCGGCACTGATTGTCCACAGGCGGTGACGCGACGCCGCACGGGCGGCCAGAATGCGTAGGTGGGCGCCGCCACCGCGGCCGCGGTGGCGCGTCGTCCGCATTTCGGGGCGGGCCCCGGTCCGACACACCGGGCCCCGGCCCGCAGGACGGGCCGAGGAGGGCCGGTGACGACCTATGACGAGCGGGCGAGCCGCAGCGATCTGACCACCACCGCCGAGCGGGTCCGCGGGGCGGTGGAGAGCGTGATCGAGGGCAAGCCGGAAGTCGTACGGCTCTCGCTGACCGTCCTGCTGGCCGAGGGGCACCTCCTGATCGAGGACGTGCCGGGGGTGGGCAAGACCATGCTCGCCAAGGCGCTGGCCCGGTCGGTCGACTGCTCGGTGCGGCGCATCCAGTTCACCCCGGACCTCCTGCCGTCGGACATCACGGGTGTGAGCGTCTTCGACCAGCAGCGGCGGGACTTCGAGTTCAAACCCGGCGCGATCTTCGCGCAGATCGTGATCGGGGACGAGATCAACCGCGCCTCGCCCAAGTCCCAGTCGGCGCTGCTGGAGTCGATGGAGGAGCGGCAGGTCACCGTCGACGGCCGCACCTACGAACTGCCCAGCCCCTTCATGGTGGTGGCCACGCAGAACCCGGTCGAGATGGAGGGCACCTACCCGCTGCCCGAGGCCCAGCGCGACCGCTTCATGGCCCGGGTCTCCATGGGCTACCCGAGCCCGGAGGCCGAGCTGCGCATGCTGGACGCGCACGGCGTCGTCCCCCCGCTGGACGACCTCCAGCCGGTCGCCCACGCCCACGACATCCTCAAGCTCATCGACACCGCCCGCGCGGTCCATGTCGCGGACTCCGTGCGGCGGTACGCGGTCGACCTGGTCGGCGCGACCCGCCACCACCCCGACCTCAGACTCGGCGCGTCGCCGCGTGCGACGCTGCACCTGGTGCGGGCGGCGAAGGCCGCGGCGGCACTGGCCGGCCGCGAGTACGTCCTGCCCGACGACGTCCAGGCCCTGGCCGTGGCGGTGCTCGCGCACCGGCTGCTGCCCACCGCACAGGCCCAGCTCGGCCGGCGCACGGCCGAGCAGGTTGTCCTGGAGATCCTCCAGCGCGTCCCCGTCCCCGACCCGTCCGCCCAGGCGTGGCGGGCGCCGCACGGCCGGCCGCCGGGCGCGCGGGGGCTGTGATGGCCCCGGGGGAGGCGTCGGGCGCCGCGGGCGCCGGACACACGGGGAGCACGGGGAGCCCGGGGAGCCCGGGGAGCCCGGGGAGCCCGGGGAGCCCGGGGAGCCCGGGGAGCCCGGGGAGCACGGGGAGCACGGGGAGCCCGGGGAGCCCGGGGAGCACGGGGAGCACGGGGAGCACGGGGAGCCCGGGGAGCCCGGGGAGCACGGGGAGCACGGGGAGCACAGAGGACACCGGAAGCAGCCTGTGGACGGCGCTCGGCGGGCTGACCACCCGCGGCCGCTCGTTCCTCGCCGCCGGCCTTGCCGCCGCCGGGTGCAGCTACGTCCTGGGCCAGGCCGATCTGCTCCGGGTGGGGCTGCTGCTGGCCGTGCTGCCCCTGGTGTGTGTGATCGTGCTGCACCGCACCCGTCACCGGGTCACCGGCAGCCGCCGGCTCGCCCCGGCCCGGGTGTCCGCCGCCGCCGAGGCCCGGGTGCAGCTGCGCATCGACAACGTCTCGCGGCTGCCCACGGGCCTGCTGATGCTGCAGGACCGGGTGCCCTACGTCCTGGGGCCGCGCCCGCGCTTCGTCCTGGACCGGGTGGAGCCGGGCGGGCGGCGCGAGGTGTCCTACCGGGTCCGCTCCGACCTGCGCGGGCGCTACCCCCTCGGGCCGCTGCAGCTGCGGCTGACGGACCCGTTCGGGATGTGCGAGCTGACCCGCGGCTTCAGCGCCTACGACACCCTGACCGTCGTCCCGCGCGTCGAACCGCTGCCCGCGGTGCGCCTGGGCGGCGACGCCGCGGGCTACGGCGACGGGCGGCAGCGGTCGCTCACCCTGGCCGGCGAGGACGACGTCATCCCGCGCGGCTACCGCCACGGCGACGACCTGCGCCGGGTCCACTGGCGCTCCACCGCGCGCCACGGCGAGCTGATGGTGCGCCGCGAGGAGCAGCCCCGGCGGGCCCACTGCACCATCCTGCTGGACACCCGGGAGACCGCCTACGAGGGCGGGGGGCCCGAGGCCCCCTTCGAGTGGGCGGTGTCCGGGGCGGCCTCGGCCGCGGTGCACCTGCTGGAGCGCGGCTTCTCGGTGCGGCTGCTGACCGACACCGGCAGCCCGGTGCCCGGCCCGGACGGCCCGGGCGGCCGCCCCGGCGCCTTCCACCACTCCGCGGACGCGGCGGGGCCGCTCCTGGACGGCCTGGCCGTCGTCGACCACTCCGAGAGCGACGACCTCTCCCCCGCCCATGAGGCGCTGCGCGGCGGCGAGGGCCTGCTGGTGGCCTTCCTCGGCGGCCTGGACGACCGGCAGGCTGCCGAGGCCGCGGGCCTCCGCGGCCGCGGTACGGCCGTCGCCTTCGTCCTGGACCCGGCCGCCTGGGCCCACGACGTCCGGGACGCGCGGGCACAGGAGGAGGGCGAGCGGCGGCTGCGCATCCTGCGCGACGCGGGCTGGACGGCCCTGCCCGTGGCCCCGGGGGCGTCGCTGGCCGAGCTGTGGCAGCGGGCGGGCGCGCCCCCGGAGAGCCGTACCGCTCCTCCTGTCGCCGCCGTCCCGCATCCCCCGGCTCCCCCGGGCCCCCCGTCTCCCTTCGCGCCGCCGGCGGGAGGGCCCGGATGAGCGCGCGGGTACGGCTCGCGGTGTGCGCGGCGGTGGCCACGCTGGCGGCGTCGTGCGCGCTGCTGCCTCTCGTCGAGTCCACGGCCTGGATGCTGCAGGCAGCGCTGCTGCTCGCCGTCGTGACGGCGGTGGGCTCCCTCACCCGCCGGGTGGCCCCGGCCGGGGCCGTGGCGGTGGCGGCGCAGGCGCTGACGGCCCTGGTCCTGCTCACCGTGGTCTTCGCCCGGGACCGGGCGCTCGGCGGGTTCCTGCCGGGCCCCGAGGTGATCCGGGAGTTCGGGCAGCTCCTCCAGGACGGCGTGGACGACGTCGGCCGGTACGCCATTCCCGCCCCGGCGACGGCGGGCATCAGACTGCTGCTGGTCGGCGGCGTGCTGGTGGTGGGCCTCGCCGTGGACGCCCTGGCGGTGACGTACCGCAGCGCCGCCCCCGCCGGGCTGCCGCTGCTCGCGCTGTACTCCGTCGCGGCCGGGCTGTCCCAGGGCGGTGCGGACTGGCTGTGGTTCCTGGCCGCCGCGGGCGGCTATCTGCTGCTGCTCCTGGCCGAGGGCCGGGACCGGCTCGACCGCTGGGGCCGCGTCTTCGGCGGTGGCGCGGCGCCGGGCCGGGTCAGCGCGCCGGTGCGCACGGGCCGGCGCATCGGAGCGCTCGTCCTCGGCATCGCGCTGGCGGTCCCGGCGGCCCTGCCCTCGATGGAGAGCGGGCTGCTGGCGCCGCGGGGCGGGGCCGGCGGAGGAGGCGACGGCGACAGCCGCGTCTTCTCCGGCGTCCGGCCGCTGGTGGCCCTGCAGAACAGCCTCAACCAGCCGGAGAACCGGGAGGTCCTGCGGTACCGCACCTCCACCGACAGTGCCCGTGACATGTATCTGCGCGTCGTCGCGCTCGACCGGTTCGACGGCGCGTCGTGGCAGTCCTCCAAGCGCCCGGTCACGGCCGTGCCGGAGGTCCTGCCGGCCCCCGCCGGGCTCGACCCCGGCGTCCGCACGGACGTGGTCAACACCTCGGTCTCCGCCGCCGGCACCTACGCGCAGGACTACCTGCCGCTGCCCTACCCCGCCGAGCGGGTCCGGGTCGACGGCCGGTGGCGGTACGAGCCGGAGGGCCGCACCCTGGTCGGCGACCGCGGGCAGGACACCCGGGGTGCGCGCTACCAGGTGTCGAGCCTGCTGGTGGAGCCGACGGCCGCGCAGCTCGCGGCCGCGCCCGCGCCGCGGGAGCGGGTGCTGCGCGAGTACACCGAGGTGCCGGAGTCCCTGCCGAAGTCGGTGTCCGCGACGGCCCGGAGCGTGACCGCCGGTTCGGCGAACACCTACGAGCAGGCGGTGAAGCTGCAGGACTGGTTCTCGGTCAACGGCGGCTTCCGCTACGACACCGAGGTCGCGTCGGGCAGCGGCAGTGACGCCGTCGCGAAGTTCCTCCGGGACAAGGAGGGCTTTTGCGTCCACTTCTCCTTCGCCATGGCGGCCATGGCGCGGACGCTGGGCATCCCCGCGCGGGTGGCGGTGGGGTTCACCCCCGGCACCCCGCTGGCGGACGGCTCGATGTCCGTCGGCACCAAGGACGCGCACGCCTGGCCCGAGCTGTACTTCGAGGGCGCGGGCTGGACCCGCTTCGAGCCGACCCCGAGCCGGGGCACGACGCCCGACTACACGGCCGCGCAGGAGCCGGCCGCCGACGACCCGGGGGCGCCGAGCCCGCTGCCCGACCGGCAGGCGGCCCCGCCCCGGGCCCCCGCGGCGCCGGACGGCTGCGCCCCGGAGTCCCGGAAGCTCGACGGGTGCCCGGCCACCGCCCAGGAGATCGGTGGCGGTGGCACGGCGGGCGGCGGGCTCTCGCCGGGCACCGCGGCGGGCGTCGCGGCGGCCGCGGTGGCCGTCCTGGGGCTGCCCCTGCTGCCACTGCTGTGGCGCCGGCGCGTCCGGGCGAAACGGCTCGGCGGCCCGGGCCGGCACGCGGATCCGGCCCGGCCGCCCGATTCGCCGACGCCGCCGGGGCCGGCCGGTGCCGGGCCGGCCGCGCCGGTGGTGGAGCGGACCCTGGCGGCCTGGCGCGAACTGACGGACTCGGCGTGGGACTACGGCATCCTGCCCGACGCCTCCCGGACGCCGCGGAGCGCGGCCGCTCGGATCGTCGCGCTCGGGCGGCTGGACGCGGCGGCGGCCGAGGCCGCGGGCCGGGTGGCCGCGGCGGTCGAGCAGGCGCTGTACGCCCCCGCGCCCCGGCCGGTGGCCGGTCTGGCGGAGGATGTCGGCCGGGTCCGGTCGGGGCTGCGCGCCACGGCGGGCCGGGGGGCCCGGGTCCGGGCCCAGCTGGCACCGCGCTCGGCGGTCCGGGTGCCGCGGGGCTGCTCGCGGCGCTGGTCCGCGGCGGTCGCCCGGCTGCGGTCCGGGCGGTCGGCGGCGGCCTGGCGCCGGGCGCGCGGGGCGCTCCGCCCTTCCCGGCAGCGCGCCTGACGGTTCGTCATGCCGCGGGGCGGCGGCCGGGGAACGCAAAAGGCGTGGGGCCCGGGATCATCGATCCGGGCCCCACGCCACAAGGCGAAGAGAGAACGGCAGGGCTCAGTGGCCCTGTTCGTCACGACGGCGCTGCCACCGCTGCTCGATGCGGTCCATCACGGTGCGACGCTGCCGGGCCGTGTGGCCGCGGCCGGGTGTCCCCGCGGGGCCGGCGGCACCCTGCGCGCCGGGCCTGGGCGCCTTGCGCCAGCCGGTGACCGCCAGAGCCGCGCAGCCCAGCATGACGAGGAACCCCACCACGCTGATCCAGTACTGCCCCGGAATCATCACGCCGGTCATCAGGAGCGCGATGCCCACCAGAAATCCGGCGACCGCTTGGTAGACCCGTCGCCGGGTGTACGTACGCAGGCCGCTGCCCTCGAGCGCTGTCGCGAACTTGGGATCTTCGGCGTACAGCGCTCGCTCCATCTGCTCGAGCATGCGCTGCTCGTGCTCCGAGAGCGGCACGGAGTCCTCCTACTCGTCGGTCGCGGGGGGCGACCGGGTGCGACCCTTTCAGGATAGGCAGGGAATCGCCCCCGTGAAACCCGCCCCTCTGCGCCAATTCGCCCACCGCTGCCGGGGTGGCGAGCGGTGGTGTCGGGACGTACATTCCCTCTCCGTCGACGCGCCATGCCGGACGGTGTCCCCCGATCATACGGGGCGAAGCGGCTGATCGGGTGGCCTGTGACCTACTGCGTGCGGTCAGCCACGCTCGGCCAGTACATGCAGTTGAGTGGCCACCGAGTGGAAGGCGGGCAGCTCGGCCGCGGCGGCCTCCAGCTGCAGCAGCGCGTCCATGGCGCCGGGCTCGGCGTCGAGCAGCACGCCGGGCACCAGATCGGCGAAGACCCGCACGCCGTGGACGGCGCCGATCTCCAGGCCGGCGGCCCCGACGAGCTCCGCCAGCTGGTCGGCGGTGAACCGGCGCGGCACCGGGTCGCCCGAGCCCCAGTGGCCGGCGGGGTCGGTGAGGACCTGGCGGGCCTCGGAGAAGTGCCCGGCCAGGGCCCGGGCGAGCACGGCACCGCCCTGGCCCGCGGCCAGCAGGCTCAGGGTGCCGGCCGGGCGCAGCGCCTCGACGACGTTGCGGACGCCCTCGGCGGGGTCGTCGACGTATTCCAGGACGCCGTGGCACAGCACCGCGTCGTAGGCGCCGCGCTCCACCACGTCGAACAGGCCGTGGGCGTCGCCCTGGACGCCGCGCACCCGCTCGGCGACCCCCGCCTCGGCGGCCCGGCGCTCCAGCGCGAACAGGGCGTTGGGGCTGGGGTCGACGACGGTGACGCGGTGGCCGAGGCGGGCGACGGGAACCGCGAAGTTCCCGGAGCCGCCACCGGTGTCGAGGACCTCCAGCGCCCCGCCGGCACCCTGCCCGGCGGCCTTGACCCGGCGGTCCAGGGCGTCCCGCAGGACCTCCCAGACCACGGCGGTACGGAGGGACGCCCGGGGGCGCAGCGGGTCTGACACGGCGGGTGGCTCCTCGGCGGTGGAGACGACAGGTAACGACAGGTGACGGCAGGTGCAGAGAGGTGAAGACGGGTGGAGACGGGTACGGAAGCGGCGGGCGGCCGGAGCGGACGTCCGGCTGCCTCGGGCGGCTCCAGCCTAATGGGCCGCGCGCCCGCCGTTCGCTGCGACGCCCGGCGGAGCGGCGTCAGCCCGCCTCGCGCCCGGGTGCCGGGTGCCGGGGCCGGAACAGGAGCATCCGCTCGACCAGGCGCAGGAAGGCCGTCGCGTCCCGCAGCAGGTCCTCGGCGTCGCGGTCGCTCGCGGCGGACCGTATGCCCGCTTCCGCGCGGGCCCGGCGGGCGGCACCGGCGGCGAACCGGGCGCTCCACTCCGCCAGTTCGGGCACGACCTCCGGCAGGACCTCCCAGGCGCTGCGGATGCGGTGGCGGCGCCGCTCGGAGGTCTCGGGGCGGGCGTGGACGGCGAGCACGGCGGCCGCGGTGCGCAGGGCGGCGAGGTGGGCGGTGGCGTACCGCTCGTGCGGGGGCCGGGGGGCGGCCGCGGCCGCCAGGGCGTGTCTTACGGGTCAGCCCGGATCAGGCCGCGGCGTCCGGTGCAGGGGGCACCTCCTGGGGGCACCCCCAGCGGTAGCTGGGGGAGGTAGCTGGGGGAACATCGCAAGGCGGAGCATCTCCCGCGTACTGGGCGTACTCGGGTGATGCGACAACGCGGCGAGGTGCCGTGCCGGTCGTCGCGGCCCCGGGCTGATCCGTAAGACACGCCCTGGGCCCCGGTGCGCCTGGGCGAGCGGATCGAGGGCCGCGGCCGGGACCGCGGTGCGGGGCGGCACGGGGTGGACGCCGCGTGCGCTGACGGCCATGACGAACCTCCTTCGTCGGGGGCGGTCCGCCGCGCGAGGGCGGGGCCGCCTTCTGTGCCCATCGTGGGGCACCCCACTGACAATCGGCTCCGACCTGCGCGAACGCCGGGCGCCGGGCGCCGGGTCGGCTCCGGCGCCCGGTGGTGGGGCGGCGGCAGGGAGAATCAGTTCATGGACAGCAGCAGCACGCGCCGTCAGAACACCCGGCGGAGGCTCTTCGACGCCGCGGTCACCCTCATCGCCGAACAGGGCTTCTCCTCCACGACGGTGGACGAGATCGCCGAGCGGGCCGGCGTCGCGAAGGGGACGGTCTACTACAACTTCGCGAGCAAGACGGTGCTCTTCGAGGAGCTGCTGCGCCACGGCATGGAGCTGCTGACGGACTCCCTGCGGCGGGCCGCCGAGGAGAGCGCCGAGCGCGGGGGCACCAGGGTCGACGCGCTGGACGCGATGGTCCGCGCCGGGCTGGACTTCATCTCCCGCTCCCCCGCGCTGACCCAGCTGTACGTGGCCGAGCTGTGGCGGACCAACCGGGCCTGGCAGCCGACGCTGACGCGGGTGCGGCAGAGCGCGATCGCGGTGATCGAGTCGGTGCTGCGGGAAGCCGTCGCGGCGGGTGAGCTGAGTCCGGAGATCGACGTTCCGCTGACGGCGTCGGCCCTGTTCGGGATGGTGCTGGTGGCGGCGCTGGACTGGCAGTCCTTCCAGCCCGACCGGTCGGTCGACGAGGTGCACGCGGCCCTGTCCCGGCTGCTGCAGGGCCGGGTGAGCGGCGGCATCCGCTGACGCGCGGCCCGGCGGGCCCGAAAACCGGCCGGGAACGGGGCGCGGGGGGAAACGCGCTGTTCCGGCGCTGACCGATCCCCCTCGGCCGACACCGGAACAGCGTTCCCCCGTATTCCCCCGAGCCCCCATTCCACCTGTGGGAGCCCCCGTGCTCCCCCGGTCACGTCCGGGCCGCCGCGCCGTTCCGCCGCCCCGTGTCGTCGGTGCCGGCGCCGCGCCCCTTCCGTGAGCTCCACTCTTCCCTGCGGCGCCGCCGCGGCCCATCCGCGCTCCTACTCATCTCCTCCTCTGAGTACGCGTACTCACGCCTGAGCGCCCGGCCCCACGCGGGCGGCGATGTCGGTGGCGCCGGATAAAGTCGCGGGCATGGCACGGATTGCGGTGATCGGCGCCGGGATGGGCGCGATGGCAGCCGCTGCTCGGCTGGCCGTCGCGGGCCACCGGGTGGCGGTGTACGAGCGGGGGGCGACGCACGGCGGCGCCGTGGGGCGCTGCGAGCGGGAGGGCTTCTCCTTCGACACGGGCCCGGGGCTGCTGCACCTGCCGGCCGTCTACCGGGACCTGTTCGTCAAGACCGGCAAGGAGCCGCTGGAGCGGTGCGTCGAGCTCGTCCAGGTCGACCCGGCGAGCAGCCACCTCTTCGCCGACGGCACGGCCGTCACGCTGCCCAACGCCTCGCGCGCAGGGGTGCTGCGCGCGCTGGACGAGGCGATCGGCGCGGGGGCGGGCGAGCGCTGGAGCGAGCTGGTCAACCGGGCGCGGGACGCCTGGGAGGCGACGCGGCGGCCGCTGCTGGAGGAGCCGCTGCGCGAGGACGCCGCCGCCCGGGAGGCGCTGGGGCGCGACCCGTACCCGGCGGTGCGCAGGCGGGGCCTGTTCCGGCGCGGGGGCGCGGTCACGCTCGCGTCCGTCGCGGCGCGGGAGTTGAGCGACCCCCGGCTCGTCGCGCTCCTGGAGAGCCACGCCCTGGCGTACGGGCTGGATCCGCGGCGGGTCCCGGCGAGCGCGGCGGTGCTGCCGTACATGGAGCAGACCTTCGGCAGCTGGTATGTGCGCGGGGGCATGCGCGCCCTGGCGGACGCCCTCCACGACCGGTGCGCGGCGCGCCGGGTGGAGTTCCACTTCGGTGCGGAGGTGGTGGGCCTGGCCGAGAAGGAGGGCCGGGCCGCCGGGCTGGAGCTGGCCGACGGGCAGGTCGTCGAAGCGGATCTGGTGGTGGCGGGGGTGTCCCCGGGGCGGCTGGCGTCGATCGCCCCGACCGCCCTGGCCGAGATTCCGGTTCCGGTTCTGCCGGGCCGGTGCACGGTCCACCTGGCGCTCCGCGGGGCCCGGCCCGGGGGGACGGCCCACCGCACGGTGGTCCACGGCCCGGACCGCGAGGCGGAGTTGGACGCGGTCTTCGGCGGCTCCGGCGGGAGCGCCCAGGGGGCGTACCGGCCGACGGTCACGGTGCTGCGTCCGGACGACCCGGCCACCCGCCCGGACGCCGGGCACGAGGCCGTCACGCTGGTCGCGACGGTCGCGCCGCACGGCCGGGTCGACTGGTCGGGCGAGGTGGCCGGCGCGTTCGCCGACCGGATGACCGACGCCGCGCGGGCGGTGATCCCGGACTTGCGGGAGCGGCTGCTGTGGCGCGAGGTGCGCACCCCGGCGGACACGGAGGCGGCGACCGGCGCCGAGGGGGGCGGGGTGCCCGCTCCCGCGCTGGCCGGTGCCGGCGGCGCGTTCCTGCGCCCCGGCAACACCACCCGGGTGCCCGGCCTCTACCTCGCGGGCGGCTTCGCCCACCCCGGCGGCGGGCTCGCGCACGCGGGGATGTCCGGGGCGATGGTCGCCGGTCTGATCGTGGCCGGGGCCGACTGGCGCGGCTCGGAGTGAGCCGCCCCGGCCGCCGGGCGGCGGGCCCGGCGGCCGGGGCGCGTCAGTAGCGGTACTGCTGCCCGTCGCGCCGCTCGTCGTACTGCCCGTCGTAGCCCGCGCCGTGGCTGCCCGGCAGCTGCTCGCGGGGAGGGGGCTCGGCGTCGCGCTGCTGCGGCACCCAGACGCCGCCGGGCGGGGTGTCGACGTCGTACCGGGCGGGGGCGTACGCCTCGCCGGGGTAGCCGTCCGCCCCGTACTGCTGCTGGGGCTGGGGGTAGGTCTCGTACTGCGGCTGCCCGTAGGCGTCGTAGGTCTCGTAGGTCTGCGGCCTGCTGCCGATGTAGGGGTCGGAGTACGCGGCGTACTGGCCCTGGCCGTAGTCGTATCCACCGCCCTGGGAGCCGCCCTGGGAGGGGTCGGCCGGGGGCTCGGCGGGCTGCCCCCCGTAGGTGTCGTACGGGGCGGGGGTGAAGCCGGCGGTGCCGGGGTCCTGGGCCGGGTAGCCGGAGTCGCCGTAACCCCCGTACGGGGCCGCGCCGTCGCCTTCGGGGGCCGCGGCGGGCTGGTGGGGGGCGTCGGGGAACAGGCCGGGGTCGCTCTCGGTCGCGGCGAGCGGCGGGAGGTCCACGGACGTGCTTTCGAGGGCGGACTCGGGGAGCGGTTCCGCGGCCCGTCCGCCCTTGCGGCGCCGGCCGGCCCGCGGCTTGTCCACGGGGTCCTCGTGCGGGGGGTGTTCGCCGCCGGCTCCGCGCCGGTCCCGGCGCAGCGCCCAGCCGGTGGAGAAGCCGCGCCGGAAGGAGAGCGTCACATAGGTCTGGCCGATGGCGAAGGCGATGGCGCCGACGGCGATGACGACCACGGAGGAGAGGACCACGCCGGCGACCACGCCGAGGAAGCCCACGAAGGCGAGGAGCCGCCAGCGCAGCCGCGCCTTGTACTGCAGCAGCACCTCGCCGAGCAGCCAGAGCGCGACGACACCGAACGCGACATAGAGGACCGTCCAGCCCATTTACGCCCCTCTCGTGCGGCCGCCATCGAGAGGGGCAGCCGTCAGGACCGCTGGTGCAGTCCCAGATTCTCGTAGATTTCCAGCGTCGCCGTGGAGTGGTTCAGGGTAATGAAGTGCAGACCGGGGATTCCCTCGGCCATCAGCCGGGAACACAGCTCCGTGGCGTACTCGATTCCGATCGAGCGTACAGCGGCCGCGTCGTCCTTGACCGCGAGGATCCGCTCCGCCAGCTCCGGGGGGAAGGCCGCGTTGCTGAGCTGCGCGAATCGTTCGATCTGGCGCACGTTGGTGACCGGCATGATCTCGGGGATGATCGGGGTGTCGCACCCGGCTTCCGCGACCCGGTCGCGCAGCCGCAGGTAATCCTCCGGGTAGAAGAACATCTGCGTGATGGCGAAGTCCGCGCCCGCCCGGCACTTCTCCACGAAGTAGGAGATATCGGTTTCCCAGTCGGTCGAGCGGGGGTGCATCTCGGGGAAGGCCGCGACGCCGACGCAGAAGTCGCCGGACTCCTTGATGAGCCTGACGAGGTCGGCGGCGTAGCGGACGCCCTCGGGGTGGCGCACCCACTCGCCCATCGGGTCACCGGGCGGATCGCCGCGCAGGGCGAGCATGTTGCGGATGCCGACGTCGGCGTACTGGCCGATGATGTTCCGCAGTTCGGCCGTCGAGTGGTTGACGGCCGTCAGGTGGGCGACGGGGGTGAGAGTGGTGTCGGTCGCCATGCGCTCGGTCACGCGCACGGTGCCTTCGCGGGAGGAGCCTCCCGCGCCGTAGGTCACGGAGACGAAGGTGGGTCCGACCGCCTCGATGCGGCGGATGGCGTTCCACAGGGTCCGCTCGCCCTTCTCGGACTTCGGGGCCGCGAATTCGAAGGAATACGACTGCTTGCCGGAAGCGAGCAGGTCACGCACCGTGCGGGCGTGGTCCGTCCTGGTGGAGGCTGTGCCAAGGGCCATACCGGCAAGTTAACCAGCGGTTCCGGGGACCCCCCAAGCCTTCGCCGGGAAATGCCCGATTCGCCGGGCTCATGTCCGGTCCGTGGACAGTCTGTTCATGCTGCGTTGACATTCCGGCGCGGGCGCCTCCCGGCGGGCCCGGGCAGGTCACCCGCCGGCAGGGGCACCGAAGGGCCCCGGGGGCCCGGGGGCCGGGGGCCGTCAGGCCCCGTAGGCGCGGACGCGCCGGGCGAGGCGGGCCGCCGCGTCACCCGGGTCGTCCGCCTCGGTGATCGCCCGCACCACGACGACCCGCCGGGCGCCGGCCTCCAGCACCTCGTCCAGGTTGGAGGCGTCGATCCCGCCGATCGCGAACCAGGGCCGCGAGGGCGCGAGCGCGGCGGTGTAGCGCACCAGGGAGAGCCCCGGGGCGTGGCGGCCGGGCTTGGTGGGGGTGGGCCAGCACGGGCCGGTGCAGAAGTAGTCCACCCCGGGCTCGGCGAGCGCGGCGTCGACCTCGGCCTCCGCGTGGGTGGAGCGCCCGATGAGCACGCCCCGGCCGAGCACGGCGCGCGCGGCGGGGACCGGGAGGTCGCCCTGGCCCAGGTGCAGGACGTCCGAGCCGATGGCGTGCGCGACGTCCGCGCGGTCGTTGACGGCGAGGAGCTTGCCGTGGCGGCGGGCCGCGTCGGCGAAGACGGCGAGGTGCTCCAGCTCCTCCCCCGCCTCCATGCCCTTGTCGCGCAGCTGCACGATGTCGACACCGGCGGCCAGCACCGCGTCCAGGAATTCCGGCAGGTCGCCCTGGCGCTTGCGCGCGTCGGTGCACAGGTACAGCCGGGCGTCGGCGAGAGGGGTGGTCTCCCCGCCGTTTCGGCCGTGGGGGAGCTGGGCGGTGACGGACATCGGGTGGTTCCCCCCGGGTCGGCGGTGTACGGGCCCGGGGCGCGGCGGCCCCGGGCCCGTACACCGGACGGTTTTCTCTTCGTTCTTCGCGTCTACAGCGCCGGTGGACGGCTCAGACGGCGAGCGCCTGGGCCCGGCGCTTCACCTCCGTGCCGCGATTCTCGCGCAGGGCCTGCGCGGGAGTGCCGGGGAGGGTCTCGTCAGGGGTGAACAGCCACTCCAGCATTTCCTCGTCGTTGAAGCTGTCGTCCCTGAGCAGCGTCAAGGTCCCGACGAGGCCCTTGACGACCTTGCCGTCCTTGATGAAGTCGGCGGGCACGTGCAGTGCCCTGTTCTCGCCGCGGCGCACCGCGATCAGCTGGCCCTCCTTGACCAGCTGGCGCACACGCGTCACCTCGATGCCGAGGTTCTCGGCGATGTCGGGGAGGGTGAGCCAGGCGGGAACGAGAGCATCGATCTTTGCGTCAATCTCGGTCACGGGGACAAGCCTGCCATCTGGGACTGACAGTGGGTAGCCGGGTTGACCCGACCCGGCGTCAGCGAGTCGTCAGCAAGCCGCCGGGACGGGCCGTGCGCCGAGCCCTCAGACCGCGGCGGACTTCAGCGGCACCGAGGCGTTCGCCGCCTTGGCGCGGTCGAGGGCGGCGCCCCGCTCGATGAGCTTGCGGCCCTGGGCCAGGTCCCGGGGCCGCCCCACGGCCAGCAGCGCGACGAGCACGTCGCCGCGCAGCCAGCACACGGTCCACGCGGCGCCGGCCGGGTCGCCCCGCCAGACCAGCTCGTCGGCGTCCCCGTGGTGGCCGGCGTACTGGACGAACCGCCCGAACTGCTCGGACCAGAAGTAGGGCACCGGGTCGTAGAGCGCGTCCTCGGCCGCCCCGTGGACGATGTGCCCGGCGACGGTCCGCGGCCCCTGGAGGGCGTTGTCCCAGTGGTGGACCAGCAGCCGTTCCCCGTACCGGGCGGAGGGGAAGGACGCGCAGTCGCCGACCGCGTAGACGTCGGGCAGGGAGGTCTTCAGGCGGGCGTCGGTGGCGACGGACCGGTCCGGGGCCAGCTCGATGCCCGAGCCCGCCAGCCACGCGGTCGCGGGCCGGGCCCCGATGCCGACGACGACCGCGCCGGCCGGCAGCCGGGTGCCGTCGGCCAGGACCACCGCGCCGGGCTCGACGGCGGCGACGCGCGCGCCGGTGAGCAGCCGGGCGCCGCTGTCCGCGTACCAGGCGGCCATGTAGGCGGCGACCTCGGCGGGCAGGGCGCCGGCCAGCGGCCGGTCCGCGGCCTCGACGACGGTCACCCGGCAGCCCGCCTCACGCGCCGCTGTCGCGAACTCGGCGCCGATCCAGCCCGCGCCCACGGCCACGACGTCGACCTGGCCGGCGAGCACCGGGCGCAGCCGCAGCGCGTCGTCCAGGGTGCGCAGCAGGTGCACGCCGGGCACGTCCTCGCTGCCGGGCAGCAGGACGGGGTGGGCGCCGGTGGCGATGACGAGCACGTCGTAGGGCACGGGCCCGGCGGCGGTGTCCACCACGTGCTCGCCGGCCCGCAGCCCGGTGACCTCCCGGCCGAGTTCCAGGTCTATCCCGAGGGAGGCGAAGTCCACCTCGAAGGCGGAGCCCTCGGCCTTGCCCAGCAGCACGGCCTTGGAGAGCGGCGGCCGGTCGTACGGCGGGTGCGGCTCCGCGCCGAGCAGGGTGACGCCGCCCTGCCACCCCTGTTCGCGCAGGGCCACGGCGGTCTGTACCCCGGCCATCCCGGCGCCCACGATGACGACGCGCCGGTCGTGGGAGGTCTGTGTGTCGTTCCGGTGCTCGCTCACCCGATCACTGTAGGGCGGGCGCGGGGCCGTACCGGAGCACCGTGTGACGAGACCTACGACACACAGTGACGGTGTCCGCCGTGGTCGCGCGGTCGCCGCCGGGCCGCCCGGGCGCCCCCGGTCCGGCCTTCCGGTCGCCTCCGCGGCCGTACTAGGGTGGCCGCTGCAAGCACTCGCGGGAGCCCGGACGCACCGGGCTGAGAGGGAGGCTGGACGGCCTCCGACCGTACGAACCTGATCCGGGTCATGCCGGCGAAGGGAGGGGCTGGACGCCCATGTACGCGTCTTCCACCACGCCCTCGGGCACGCCGCCGGGGATCTGTGACGTCCTCGTCGTCGGCGGCGGTGTCATCGGGCTGGTCACCGCCTGGCGGGCCGCCCAGCGGGGCCTGCGCACGGCCGTCGCGGACCCGGCGCCCGGCGGGGGCGCGGCCCAGGTCGCCGCCGGGATGCTGGCGGCGGTGACCGAACTGCACCACGGCGAGCAGACCCTGCTGGCCCTGAACCTGGCCTCCGCGCGGCGCTATCCGCAGTTCACAGCCGAGCTGGAGGAGGCCAGCGGCCAGGACACCGGCTACCGCGCCTGCGGCACGCTCGCCGTCGCCCTCGACGCCGACGACCGGGAGCACCTGCGGGAGCTGCACGCCCTCCAGCTGCGGTCCGGCCTGGAGTCGCAGTGGCTCACGGGGCGGGAGTGCCGCCGGCTGGAGCCGATGCTGGCGCCGGGGGTGAGCGGCGGGCTGCGCGTGGACGGTGACCACCAGACCGACCCGCGGCGGCTCGCCCGGGCCCTGCTCACGGCCTGTGAGCGGGCCGGGGTGGTCTTCCACCGGGCGGAAGCGGTGCGGCTCCTGCGCGACGGGGAGCGGGCGGCCGGTGCCGAGCTGGCCGACGGCACCCGGGTCCCGGCCGGCCAGACGGTGCTCGCGGCGGGCAGCCGCAGCGGCATCATGGCCGGGGTCCCCGAGCACGTCCTGCCGCCGGTCCGCCCGGTCAAGGGGCAGGTCCTGCGGCTGCGCGTGCCCGGCTCGTACGCGCCGTTCCTGTCCCGGACCGTACGGGCGGTGGTGCGCGGCGGCGACGTCTACCTCGTGCCGCGGTCCAACGGCGAGCTGGTCGTCGGCGCGACCACCGAGGAGCTCGGCTGGGACACCACCGTCACCGCGGGCGGTGTCTACGAGCTGCTGCGCGACGCGCACGAGCTGGTCCCGGGGATCACCGAGCTGCCTTTGGTGGAAGCCCGCGCGGGGCTGCGCCCCGGCTCCCCCGACAACGCGCCGCTCCTCGGCCCGACGGCCCTGCCCGGTCTGCACGCCGCGACCGGCCACCACCGCAACGGCGTCCTCCTCACCCCGGTGACGGGCGACGTCATGGCCGAGGTGCTGACCTGCGGGCGGCTCCCCGAGGAAGCCCGCCCCTTCTCCCCCCGACGCTTCTCGAACGCCCTCCAGGAGCCGCCCGCATGAATCCCACCGACCCCACCGACCGGCCCGAGGCCCAGGTCGGCATCAGCCTCAACGGCGAGCGCCGCGCGATACCCCGGGGCCTGACCCTCGACGGGCTCGTGGCGAGCCTGACCACGGCGCACAGCGGTGTCGCCGCCGCCGTCAACGAAGCGGTCGTGCCGCGGGGGCAGTGGCCCGCCACCACCCTCGGCGACGGTGACCGCGTCGAGGTCCTCACCGCCGTGCAGGGAGGCTGATCAGCCCTGATGGCAGACGATCTGCTCACCATCGCCGGCACGACCTTCACCTCCCGGCTGATCATGGGCACGGGCGGGGCGCCCAGCCTCGATGTCATGGAGCGGGCCCTGCTCGCCTCCGGCACCGAGCTGACCACCGTCGCGATGCGCCGTCTGGACGCGAACGTCCGGGGTTCGGTGCTCTCCGTCCTCGACCGGCACGGCATCCGCGTCCTGCCGAACACGGCGGGCTGTTTCACCGCCGGGGAGGCGGTCCTCACCGCCCGGCTGGCCCGGGAGGCGCTCGGTACCGACTGGGTCAAGCTGGAGGTGATCGCGGACGAGCGCACGCTGCTGCCCGACCCGATCGAGCTGCTGGACGCGGCCGAGATCCTCGTCGACGACGGCTTCACCGTGCTGCCGTACACCAACGACGACCCGGTCCTCGCCCGGAAGCTGGAGGACGCCGGCTGCGCGGCGATCATGCCTTTGGGGTCGCCGATCGGCTCCGGGCTCGGCATCCGCAACCCGCACAACTTCCAGCTGATCACCGAGCGGGCCCGCGTCCCGGTGATCCTCGACGCGGGCGCGGGCACCGCCTCCGACGTGGCGCAGGCCATGGAGCTGGGGTGCGCCGCGGTGATGCTCGCCTCGGCCGTCACCAGGGCCCGGGAGCCGGTCCTGATGGCGGAGGCCATGCGGCACGCGGTGGAGGCCGGGCGGCTGGCGCACCGGGCGGGGCGGATCCCGCGCCGCCATTTCGCGGAGGCGTCCTCGCCTGCGGCGGGCATGCCGGTGTTGGATCCGGAGCGGCCGGCGTTCTGAGCGTTCACCTTTGCCGGCGGGTGGTGGTGCACCACCGCTGCGCGGCGGTGTCCTCAAACGCCGGACGGGCTGGTAGTGGCTGAGCTCAGCCACTACCAGCC
>NZ_JBEYZW010000072.1:0-36187 GCF_040646215.1 Streptomyces sp. NPDC046215
TGGGTGGAGACGGCGTTGTGGGTGGCGCACCAGAGGGGTGCGGTGAGGTGGGGGTGGGTGGTGAGGGTTTGGATGAGGGCGAGGGTGAGCGCGGTTCCGGTGGGCACGGCGGGGTGGTCGGGGTGAGGGGTTTCGTCGAGGGCGACGAGGGAGAGGACGCCGGCGATATCTGCAGTGCTGGTGTTGAGGGTGTGGTTGAGGTGAGGTGTGAGGGTTTCGGGGGTGGTGTGGGTGTGGTCGAGGGGGAGGGGGAGGGTGTGTGCGCCGTGGTGGTGGAGGGTGTTGAGGACGGCGGTGATGAGGGGGTGGTCGGTGTGGTTGGCGGGGAGAGGGATTAGCCAGGTTCCGGTCAGTAGACCGTCGGCTGCTGCTCTGGTGGTGGGGGTGTGGGGTTTCCAGGTTTCGCGGTAGATCCAGGTGTTGATGGTGTTCTGGTCGCGTTGTTGCTGGTGCCAGGCGGACAGCGCGGGCAGCAGGGTGTCGAGGGATGTGTCGGGCTCGACATTGAGAGTGATGGCGAGGGCTTGGGGGTCTTGTTCTTCGACCGTTGCCCAGAACTGGGCCTCGACCTCACCGAGTGTGCCTGAAGCGGCATTGCTGTTCCGCACTGTTTCCTCGGCATCTGCTGTGGTGCTGAGCCAGAACCGTTGCCGCTGGAATGGGTAGGTCGGCAGGTCGGTGTGGTGGGGGCGGGGAGCATGGTGGGTGTAGTGGGTGGTCCAGTCGATGGCCCGGGTGGTGTGGGCGTGGGCGAGGGTGGTGAGGAGTTGGTGGGTGTCGTTGTGGTCGGGGTGGAGGAGGGGGTGGGTGTTGGGTGTGTGAGCGGGGAGGTTGTGGTGGGTGAGGGTGGTGAGGGTGTTGTCGGGTCCGAGTTCGAGGTAGGTGGTGGTGCCGTGGGTGTGGAGGTTGTGGGTGATCTGTTGGTAGTCGACGTGGTGGCGGGCTTGGTGGGCCCAGTAGTGGGGGGTGAGGGCCTCGGCCGGGTCAGCGGTAGTGATGAGGGGAATGCGGGGCGGTTGGTAGGTGAGGGTTTCGGCGGTGGCGGTCAGTTCGGGGAGCAGGGTGTCGAGGTGGGGGGAGTGGAAGGCGCCGCTGGTTTGCAGGGCGGTGGTTTTGCGGCCCATGTCCTGGAAGTGGGCGGTGACAGCTTCGACCGTGTCGTGGTCGCCGGAGATGACGAGTGAGGTGGGGCTGTTGACGGCGGCGATCGATACTTGCCCGGCGTGCTCTTCGAGGAGGGGGTGGACTTCGTCGGGGGTGGCCTGGAGGGCGGTCATGGCGCCGGTGGTGGGGAGGGTGTCCATGAGCCGGGCGCGGGTGGTGACCAGGAGCGCCGTATCGGGCAGGGTGAGGATTCCGGCGAGGTGGGCGGCGGTGATCTCTCCGAGGGAGTGCCCGGCCACGCAGTCGGGCCGTACCCCGAACTGCTTGGTCAGTAGCGCGTGCAGGGCGTACTGCAAGGCGAACAGCGCCGGCTGCGTGTAGAGCGTCTGGTGGATCAGCAATCCGAGATCACTGCCCGGGGAGGGATAGAGGACGTCGAGCAGGGGGTGGTCAAGGTGGGGGTCGAGGTGGGCGCAGGCTTCGTCCATCGCCTGGGCGAAGAGGGGGAATGCCTGGTAGAGGCCGTGTCCCATGCCGGGGTACTGGGTGCCCTGCCCCGCACACACGAAGGCCAGCTTCCCCCCATCGGTCGTGCCCCGGATCACGGAGGGGTGCTCTTCACCGGCCGCCAGGGCGGCGAGGGCGTCGAGGAATCCGTCCCGGTCCCCGGCGAGCACGACTGCCCGGTGATCGAACACCGACCGGCCCGAGGCGAGCGAGAACCCCACATCCGCCAACGCCACATCAGAACGGCCAGTGAGCCAACGGCACAGCTGCCCCGCCTGCGCCCGCAGAGCACCGTCCGACTTCGCTGACACCGGCCACGGCAACGGCATTGGCAGTCCTGATGAAGGCGTCTCCCCGTCCTCCTGGTCCAGGACGCTGGACTCCTCAGCAGGCGCCTGCTCGATGATGACGTGCGCATTCGTCCCGCTGACCCCGAACGAGGACACCCCCGCCCGCCGTAGCCGCCCGTCCGTCTCCGGCCACGGCACCGCCTCCGTCAGCAGCCGCACCGCACCCGCATCCCAGTCCACATGCGGCGACGGCTCATCCACATGCAACGTGGCAGGCAACTGCCCGTGCCGCAGCGCCATCACCATCTTGATCACACCGCCCACACCCGCAGCCGCCTGCGCATGCCCGATGTTCGACTTCAGCGACCCCAGCCACAGCGGCCGCCCCTCCGGCCGCCCCTGCCCATAGGTAGCAAGAAGAGCCTGCGCCTCGATCGGATCACCCAGCACGGTCCCCGTCCCGTGCCCCTCCACCGCATCCACATCAACCGGCGCCAGACGAGCATTGGCCAGCGCCTGACGGATCACCCGCTGCTGCGACGGACCATTCGGCGCCGTCAGACCATTGCTCGCCCCGTCCTGATTGACCGCCGACCCCCGCACCACCGCCAACACCCGATGCCCGTTCCGGCGAGCATCGGAAAGCCGCTCCACCAGCAGCATCCCCACACCCTCACCCCACCCCGTACCATCCGCCGAAGCCGAAAACGCCTTACACCGACCATCAGGCGACAACCCCCGCTGCCGCGAAAACTCCACGAAGGCCCCTGGAGTGGACATCACTGTCACTCCCCCCGCCAAAGCCATGGAGCACTCCCCCGCCCGCACCGCCTGGCAGGCCAGGTGCAGGGCGATCAGCGAGGAAGAACAAGCCGTGTCCACCGACACCGCCGACCCTTCCAGGCCCAGGACGTAGGCGACACGGCCCGAGGCGACGCTGCCGGAGGTGCCTGTCAGCGCGTAACCGTCCGCGCCTTCCACGGCTGCGTGCAGGCGTGGCCCGTACTCCTGCGGCATGACGCCGACGAAGACTCCGGTGCGGCTGCCTCGCACCGTGGAAGGGTCGATATCAGCCCTCTCGAACACCTCCCACGACGTTTCCAGCAGTACCCGCTGCTGGGGATCCATGGCCATGGCCTCGCGCGGGCTGATGCCGAAGAAGTCGGGGTCGAAGCCGCCGGCGTCGTAGAGGAAGCCTCCTCGCTGAGTGGTGGAGCTGCCCGGCTGGTCCGGGTCGGAGGCACGGAGTTGTTCGAGGTCCCAGCCTCGGTCGGCGGGGAACTCCCCCACGGCGTCGGTCTTCTCGGTGACCAGCTTCCACAGACCCTCAGGCGAGGCCACGCCACCCGGGTAGCGGCAGGCCATGCCGATGATGGCCACCGGCTCGTCCGCGCCGATGGTGAGGCTCGGAGATTGCGCAGGGATGACCGCGCCTTGTGTTGCGGCCCCGCCCAGGAGTTCGTCCCCCAGGAACCTGGCCAGTGCGACGGGAGTGGGGTGGTCGAAGGCGAGGGTGGCGGGGAGGCGGAGGCCGGACGCGACGTTGAGGCGGTTGCGGAGCTCGACGGCCGTCAGGGAGTCGAAGCCCATCGCGCGGAAGGCGGTCTCGGCGGGTACGGCGTCCGGGCCCGCGTGTCCCAGGACGATGGCGGCGTGGGTCCGGACGGCGGCGAGCAGGATGTCGTGCTGCTCAGCCGGGCTGTGACCGGCCAGACGTGCGCGGAGAGACGAGGAACCCGGCGCGGAAGCGATGGGCGCGCGGCGCGTGACGGAGCGGGCCAAACCCTGGAAGAGGGGCGGGACGTCCTGGGTGGCGCGCAGGTCTCTGGTGTTCAGGTGAGTGGGCAGCAGTACGGGTCTGTCCGATCGCAGGGCGGCGTCGAACAGGGCCAGGCCCTCCTCCGTCGTCAGCGCTCGCAGTCCCGAGCGCGTCATGCGGGCGCGTTCGGCCTGACCCAGATGGGCCGTCATACCGCTTGCTTCTTCCCACAGGCCCCAGGCGAGCGAGTGGGCAGGAAGTCCCTGATGCCGGCGGTGGTGGGCGAGAGCGTCGAGGTAGGCGTTGGCGGCCGCGTAGTTGCCCTGGCCTGGCGAACCGAGGATGCCCGCCGCCGAGGAGTAGACGACGAACATGGCCAGATCGGCGTCCCGGGTGAGTTCGTGCAGCCATCGCGCGGCGTCAGCCTTGGGTTTGAGCGTGGTGAGCAGGCTGTCCGGTGTCAGCGAGGTGAGGGTGGCATCGTCGAGTTGCCCTGCGGCGTGTACCACGCCTGTGAGCGGGTGGTCGGTGGGAATGGCCGCGAGCAGGCCGGCGAGGGATTCCCGGTCGGAGGTGTCGCAGGCGGTGACCGTCACCTCGGCGCCCCTCGCCTCCAGCTCGGCCCGCAGCAGGTCGGCGCCGGGAGCCCGCGTACCCCGCCGGCTGGTCAACACCAGGTGTCTGACACCGTGGGTCTCCACCAGGTGACGAGCGAGAGCGGCGCCCAGCACCCCCGTGCCGCCGGTGATCAGCACCGTGCCGTGCGAGTCCAGGGAGGAGGGGAAGACGAGGACGTTCTTGCCGGTGTGCCGTCCCTGCTGCATGTACCGGAAGGCTTCCCTCGCGCGCCGCGCGTCCCAGCACGTGACAGGCAACGGGTCCAGCGCCCCTTGATCGAACAGTTCCAGCACGCTGCGGAGGATCTCCCCGACTCTCTGTGGTCCGGCCTCCATCAAGTCGTACGCCTGGTAGCGCACCCCCGGGTGGGCGCCTGCCACCTCGACGGGGTCGCGCCGGTCCGTCTTGCCCATTTCCAGGAACCGTCCGCCTGTCGGCAGCAGGCGCAGTGAGGCATCGGTGTACGGGCCGGCGAGGCTGTTGAGCACCACGTCCATGCCCCGGCCACCGGTGATTCCCGCGAAGTGTCCCTCGAAGGCGAGGGAGCGGGAGGAGGCGAGACGTTCCTGACGTACCCCGGCGGCGCGCAGCAGTGGCCACTTGGCCGGGTGGGCCGTTGCATAGACCTCCGCGCCCAGGTGATGAGCGAGCTGCACGGCCGCGAGCCCCACGCCTCCCGCTGCCGCGTGGACCAGGAGGGCTTCGCCCGGCTCGACCCGGGCCAGGTCCACCAGCCCGTAGTAGGCGGTCGCGTACGCCACCGGCACCGCTGCCGCTTCGGCGAACGTCCACCCCTCCGGCAGCCGCGCCAGCATCGCCCGTTCCGCCACCGCCACCGGGCCGAAGGCCCCGCCGAACACCCCCAGCACCCGGTCCCCGACCTCCAGGTCGGAAACGTCCTCCCCGACCTCCAGGACCACCCCCGCGCCCTCGCTGCCCAGGCCGACCTGCTCCGGCACCATGCCCAGCGCGACCAGCACGTCACGGAAGTTGACGCCCGCCGCGCGCACGCCGACGCGTACCTGCCCGGGGGCCAGTTCCCCCAGCGCCTCTTGTGACGCGACCGCCCCGACCTCGTCCAGCGAGCCCGTCTCACCGCATTCGAGTCGCCACGCCCTTTCCGGAAGCGACAGCCCCTGCTCGTCTTCGGCGCGAACCAGACGGGCTCCCAGCATCCTCCCGTCGCGGACCGCGACCTGTGCCTCTCCGCAGACCGGAACCGCTGCCAGTGCGGCGATCGACTCCTGCGCCGTATCCACATCCGCCAACAGGAAACGAGCCGGTTCCTCCGACTGGGCGGAGCGCACCAGCCCCCATACCGCGGCACCCGCGAGATCCGTCGGATTCTCTCCGGGCTCCGCTAGCACCGCCCGAGAGGTCACGATCACCAGTCGGGAGTCCCGCAGCCTGTCGTCGGCGAGCCATCGCTGCAACAACGCCAGCACGCGCCCGGTCCTGGCCCGGACCACCTCGGGCTCACCGGCGGGCGCATAGGTGGACTGCGGCAGGCAGGGCACGAAGACTTCGTCCGGAACAGCCTCGCCCGCGTCGAGCGCTCGCACCAGGCTGTCGAAGTCCGGATACTGCCGCGGGGCGGAATACGGAACCACCGACAGCGCGGTGCCCAGACCGAGGCCGTCATCACCCAGGACCGCACGGCGTCTGCTGCTTGCCTGCTCCGCGGGCCGGTCCGGGACGGGGACCCAGTCCAGGCCGAACAGCGCGTCGCGCAGGGCCGCTCCGGCAGTTCGCAGTTCTTCCACCGCGACCGGACGCAGCGCCAGTGATTCCACGGACGCCACGGGCAAGCCGGAGCTGTCGGCCACGTCGAGGGCGACGGCGTCCGGGCGCAGCGGCCGCACCCGCACCCGCAGCGCCGACACGCCGTGCGCCAGCAGCGACGCTCCGCGCCAGGCGAACGGCAGCCGGGCTTCCTCGCCTCCGGTCAGCGAAATCGCTTGCAGCGCGGCGTCGAGCAGCGCCGGATGGAGGCCGAAGCGGGAGACGTCGCCGCCCGCTTCTTCCGGCAGGACGACCTCGGCCAGTACGTCGTCCCCGCAGCGCCAGGCAGCGCGCAACCCCTGGAAGGCCGGCCCGTAGCAGAAATCCGCTGCTGCCAATCGGTCATAGAACTCGTCCAGGGGCACGGGTACCGCTTCGGGAGGGGGCCATGTGCCGGTCAGCACTTCGGCGCCCTCGACGGAAGCGGCGCGGCAGTCCGAGTCCGGGTCCGGGGCGAGGGTGCCGGTGGCGTGCCGGACCCATGGGGTCTCCTCGCTGTCTCCTTGAGCGTGAATGCTGACGTCTCGGCGTCCGGTGTGGTCCGGGGGGCTGACGGTGATCTGGAGGACGGTCGCTTGGTCGTCGGGGAGGGTGAGGGGGGTGTGGAGGGTGAGTTCTTCGATGTGGGGGGTGTGGGTGTGGTGCCCGGCTTGGAGGGCGAGTTCGAGGAAGGCGGTGCCGGGGAGAAGAACCGTGCCGGCGACGGTGTGGTCGGCGAGCCAGGGGTGGGTGGATAGGGAGATCCGGCCGGTCAGGAGGAACCCGTCGCCCTCGGCGAGGGTGACCGCCGCGCCGAGGAGTGGGTGTCCGGCCGGTTCCAGGCCCATCGCTCCCGCGTCCCCGGTGCCCGGCGTTGCGGTGAGCCAGAAGCGTTGCCGTTGGAAGGGGTAGGTCGGCAGGTCAATGCGCTGGGGGTGGGGGGTGGGGCGGGTGTAGTGGGTGGTCCAGTCGACGGTCCGGGTGGTGTGGGTGTAGGCGAGGCTGGTGAGGAGGCGGTGGGTCTCGTCGGTGTTGCGGCGCAGGGTTCCGGTGACGGTGACCGGGGTGGTGGTTTCTTCGGTGGTGTCGGTGGTGTCTTGGATGGCGGTGGTGAGGGTGGGGTGGGGGCTGCATTCGATGAAGAGGTGGCGGCCGTCGTGGTGGAGGGCCTGAATGGCCTGGGTGAAGCGGACGGGGTGTCGGAGGTTGCGGTACCAGTACCCGGCACCCAGATCAGCGGTATCCACCCACCCGCCATCCAGCGTCGAGAAGAATGGAACGCTTCCTTGCCGGGGGGTGATGTCCGCGAGGCCGGTCAGCAGCTCGTCCCGCACGCTTTCGACGTGGGGGCAGTGGGAGGCGTAGCCGACGGGGACCTGTTTCGCTCTGATGCGGTGCTCACGGCAGTGGGCAAGAAGCTCCTCGACCGCCGATTCCTCGGCGGAGACGATCGTGGAGCGGGGGCTGTTGTGCGCGGCGACCCACGCCCGTCCAGGCCAGTGCTGCTCCAGGAGGGAACTGGTGTCTTCCCCGGGCAGGGCAACGGCGAGCATGCCTCCGGCGTCACCGCTCATCTCGTCCAGAAGCCGGCTGCGCAAGGCGATGACCTTGGCAGCGTCGGGAAGGGCGAGGGCGCCGCAGACGTGGGCGGCGGCGATCTCGCCCTGGGAGTGCCCGACCACCGCATCAGGGGTGATGCCGTAAGAGGACCACAGACGGGCCAGGGACACCATGACCGCGAACAGCAGCGGCTGAACCATACCCGCCCGCTCCCACACCGGATCATCCTGGGGTCGGCTGAGCATGTCGTCCAGGTCCCAGCCGGTGTGAGGGGCCAGAGCCTGCCCGCACTCACGCATCGACGCAGCGAACACCGCCGAGCTCTCCAGCAGGCCCAAACCCATCCCCGCCCACTGCCCACCCTGACCAGGAAACACCAGCACCGTCCCACCGGCGCTCGTGCTGGTGCCCTGGATGACCGAGGGATGCTCCTCACCGGCCGCCAGGGCGGAGAGCCCATCCAGGAACCCGTCCCGGTCCCCGCCCAGCACCACCGCCCGATGCTCAAACACCGACCGGCCCGACGCCAGCGAGAACCCCACATCGGTCAGCGGCACATCCGGGTGATCGGTCAGAAACTCCCGCAGCTGCCCTGCCTGCGCCCGCAAGGCCCCGTCCGACTTCGCCGACACCGGCCACGGCAACGGCAGGACCGGCTGCTCCTCCAGGTCCACGGGAGCGGCATCCTCAACGGGTGCCTCCTCAAGAATGACGTGCGCATTCGTCCCGCTGACCCCGAACGACGACACCCCAACCCGCCGCAGCCGCCCCTCCACCCCCGGCCACGGCACCGCCTCCGTCAGCAACCGCACCGCACCCGCATCCCAGTCCACATGCGGCGACGGCTCATCCACATGCAACGTCCGCGGCAACACCCCACGCCGCAGCGCCATCACCATCTTGATCACACCCGCCACACCCGCCGCCGCCTGCGCATGCCCGATATTCGACTTCACCGACCCGAGCCAGAGCGGTTGCCCCGCCCCTCGCCCCTGCCCATAAGTGGCGAGGAGAGCCTGTGCCTCGATCGGATCACCCAACGTCGTACCGGTGCCGTGCCCCTCCACCGCATCCACATCCGCCGCCGACAACCCCGCATTCGCCAGCGCCTGCCTGATCACCCGCTGCTGCGACGGACCATTCGGCGCCGTCAAACCATTCGACGCCCCGTCCTGATTGACAGCCGACCCCCGCACCACCGCCAACACCCGATGCCCAAGACGCCGCGCATCCGACAACCGCTCCACCAACAACATCCCCGCGCCTTCGGCCATCCCCGTGCCGTCCGCCGAGGCCGAGAATGCCCTGCACCGCCCATCAGGCGAGAGCCCCCGCTGCCGCGAGAACTCCAGGAACAGGTTGGGAGCCGACAGGACACATACGCCCCCGGCCAACGCCATCGTGCATTCACCCGCCCGCAACGCCTGACAAGCCAGGTGCAAGGCAACCAACGACGACGAACACGCCGTATCCACGGTCACCGCCGGACCTTCGAGGCCGAGGGTGTAAGCGATACGGCCCGACGCCACACCCCCACCGCTCCCGTTGCCGAGAAATCCCTCGAACCCGTCGGGGGCGACATGAAAGCGGGAGGCGTAGTCCTGGTACATCACGCCGGTGAACACAGCGGTTCGGCTACCGCGCGTCGACAGCGGATCGATACCTGCTCGCTCCAGCGCCTCCCAAGCGGTTTCCAGCAGCAATCGCTGCTGCGGATCGGTCGCCAGCGTTTCGCGCGGGCTGAAGCCGAAGAAGCCCGCGTCGAACTCGGCGGCGTCGTAAAGGAATCCGCCTTTCCGGGTGTACGACGTGCCCTGTCGGTCCGGGTCCGGATCGTAGAGTCGCTCCACGTCCCAGCCGCGGTCCTCGGGAAAGTCCCCGATCGCGTCCTGGCCCGATGCCACGAGACCCCACAGGTCCTCGGGGGATTTGACGCCCCCGGGGTATCGGCATGCCGCTCCGACGATCGCGATGGGCTCTTTCGCCGCCCCGATGATTTCGCGATTGTGCTGCCGGAGCCTTTCGTTTGCCTTGAGGGATGCCCGCAGCGCCTCAATGACCTTGTCGTCGGACGAAGTCATCACTGTCTCCAACCTCTGGGCATGCCGAACGTGGGACAGCGCCGAAGCTAGCGACAACAACGTATTTGGGTCACCCCTGCCCACCCCTGACATATATGGCACATTTACACTTCCCGATCCAGGACGACGGCGTATGCACCATGCCCCTACATAGGGGCCCCAGAGTTCCTCACGTCCTGCTGTTCTCAGGTCTCGGCACATCTAGACTTTGATGCGTCCACGAAGGTGCACCGCCTACTGAAGGACGGGTCACCGACTTTCGCCCAGACCAGTTGGCCAACGGCGCCTGGGTTAGAATTTTTGGAAGAAGGTTCTTGCCCATGACGTCCGAACCGTTGCCGTCACCTTCCGATGTCGGGGACTACTATGACCGTCTGACTCTTCTCGCGAACCATGCACTGGGGGGCAACACTCACCTCGGTTACTGGCCGCAGCCGCACGACGGGAGCTCCGCCGGAGAGGCGTCCGACCGGCTCACTGATTTCCTCATCGAGAAGTTGCACGCTTCTACCGGCCAGCGGGTCCTCGACATCGGCTGCGGTTCCGGAAGGCCCGCCGTTCGCCTGGCCAGGACTGAATCCGTGGACGTCGTGGGCGTCACCATCAGCACCGTGCAGGTCGAGCTCGCCACCACTCTGGCCGAGCAGGAGGGCGTCGCGGACCGCGTGCGTTTTGTCCACGCGGACGCGCAGGAACTCCCCTTCCCTGATGACTCGTTCGATGCCGTATGGGCGATCGAATGTCTTCTCCATATGCCGAGCACACCCCAGGTGCTCACCGAGGTCGCCCGGGTCCTCCGTCCCGGCGGGCGTTTCGCCGCGTCGGATCTAGTGGCACGAGAGGAGAAGACTTCCACAGATCCTGCTGCTACAGAATGGAATCATATTGAGCAGTTCGCCGTTCCCCCACTTACTCACATCACGGAGTACCCTCGGATGATCGCGGAATCCGGTCTCCAACTGAGAGAGTTTATCGATATCGGCGATGATGTCATTTCGCCGTCTTACGCCGCACTGAGAAATCACGCTCAGGAAAACTTCACAGACTACATGGCAGCGTTCGGGCTCGACGAGGATCAGCTCCGGTCGGCCGTCACCCACTACTCGCAACAGAGCGCGGCGCAGGGGGTCGGCTATGTCGTCGTGACCGCTATCCGCAACTGAGGATCCAGCCCCGGTCATATCTCGGACGAGGCAGGAAATGATGACGTCCAACGAATGTCCCTTTACGGGCGGGCAACCAACGGCCCCACAACTGAGCTTCGCATCAGCGAGTGGGCGGTATCCCCTGATCGGCCACACCCTACGGATGCTTTTGGGGTCGCAGGACTTTCTGGCATCACTCCCATCTCAGGGCGACCTGGTGGAGATCAAGGTGGGCCCATGGCGCATGCATGTCGTGTGTCATCCCGATCTCGCCCATCATGTCCTCACGGCTGACCGAATCTTCGATAAGGGCGGCCCGATGTTCAACCGCACGCGCAAGTTGATCGGGGACGGGTTGGCATCGTGCCTACACGATCAGCACCGTCGTCAGCGACGGCTTGTGCAGCCGGCCTTCCATCGCACGCGCATGCCCAGGTATGCCCGGGCTATGACGGAGCACATCGCCGCGGTGACCGGCTCCTGGCGTGACGGGCAGCTGATGGATCTGGGCCCCGAGATGACAAAGATCAGCACCGGAGTGCTCGCCAAGACTATTTTCACTGCGGACTTCTGCGGCCCTGCCATCGCCGCCGTACCCGCATACTCCGAAATGATCCAGAGAGGGCTGACCCGCCGGCTGCTGACCCCGGCGATGTTGCAACGCCTGCCCACCCGGGGCAAGCGTCGCTTCGAACGAGTGACCCGCGAACTGGAGTCGGCCGTCTCCGCCATGGCCGAGCGCTACCGTCACGACGGCGTCGACCGGGGGGACCTCATGTCCATCTTGTTGGCGTCGCGGGACGAGGACGGGAGCGGTCTGACCGACGCGGAGATCTACGCCGAGATCGTGACGATGATCCTCGCCGGCACCGAGACGGTTGCCTACACCCTCAGTCATGCCTTCCGCCTGTTGCAGCAGCACCCTGAGATCGAGGCGAGACTGCATACCGAAGTGGACGAGGTACTGGGCGGTCGGCCCGCCTCCTGGGACGACCTCCCCTCCTTGGATCTAGCGGGGAGGGTCTTCAAAGAGACACTGCGTCTCGCACCCTCCGACTGGATTGTCACCAGGGTGGTCACAGAAGACACCGAACTCGCCGGGTGTGCTCTTCCAGCAGGGAGCATCGTCGCCTTCTGCGGCCTCGTCATCCATCAGCGCGCGGACCTCTACCCGCAACCGGCAAGCTTCCTTCCCGACCGGTGGCTGGACCAGCAGCTCAAACCCCCCAGCGGGGCGTTCATTCCATTCGGTGAGGGGGGCCGCAAATGTATCGGTGATGTCTTCGGCACAGTTGAAGGCATTCTGGCGCTCTCCACCATTGCCGCGCGCTGGCGGTTCGAGCGTACCGAGCCGGGGCGCACCCGTTCGGCCCTGCGCATTCCGGGCTTCACCAAGTCCGCCGTCACACGCGTGGTGGCACGCCACGGCTCACACGCACCCCCGAACTGACTTAGAGAACCCGAAGCCGGACTCGTCATCCACAAGAGGAAGCGTCATGGAACTGAAGCAACTTCTCGAAAGCCTTACCTTTCCCGCGGTCAAAGGGGAGATCCTCGACATGGCCGCATCGATGGACCTCGACCCTGATCTCCTGGGCAAGTTGCACCGGATCCCCGACCTCGAGTACTGCGAAGACACTGATGTCACCGCAGAACTACGCAACCTCGGGTTCGAGAGCTGAGCGATACCTCTGCTGGACGTCGTGATCGCCCTGACCGGACTCCGGTCAGGGCGATCGATTGCTCAGCGGCACCAGTTGCCCGCATCAAGCCTGCGCCTCGTCCACGGTAATCCGCTCCAACCGATTCCGACCGATTGTCAGCCGGCTGAGCATTACCGTTCTTCTTACGAGCGCCCCGCAAGCCACTCGTGAACCTGAGCGGCTGTCGAGAGGGCGTGGTCGGAAACCAGCATGTCGAAGTGATTTCCTGGCACGTCGATGACTCGGTGCGGAAGCGGCCAGGAGGGATGGGTATCGTAGCCCTCCAGCGGCTTCCCGTTTTCCTCGATAGAAGGGGGTTGACTCGCCCACAAACACAGGGTGGGGGTAGCGTTTTCCGTGGGCGTCCAGTCCTCGAAAATCCTGAGGTAGGTGCCCAGTGCGCTGATCATTGTGAAGTCCAGCTGCACCATCGACGCCACTCGCGAGAACAAGCCGGCGGCCAGCGAGGTTTTGAACAGTTGGAGAGCTTCGGTAGGCATGTAGGTGTCCATGAGAACGGCGCCCTCCGGGGGCACCCCCAAGGACTCCAGGCGGCTTGCCACGCCGTGCGCGAGCCAGCCCCCCGCGCATAGCCCGACCAGAGCGAAAGGCTGCTCGGGCACACACATACGCACACCCTCGGCCAGGACGTCGATGATGTCATCCGGAGTGGCCGGAACCTTCTCCCCCTCGTAAAAGCCTGGGATGGACAGATGCCAGACGTCCCTCAGACCGTCGAAGTAGGAGGCGAAGTCAGCGTAGTGCCGGATATCAGGACTGACGACGGTGGGAAGGCAGATCAGCGCCGGGTGTCTTCCATCTCCTGGCGCGAGCATAGTGCACTTGGTGAGGTTCTCGGGGGCCTCGTTTCTTGTAAAGGTTTCCCGAAATCGTGATGTGACGGTCAGGAGGTCCACGGCGTCAGCTGCCCTCCCTGACTCACATGCCTTTTCGAAGAGTTCCACAACGAAGCGTGAAGACTCGCTCTCGTTTCTCTGGCCTGACGTCATCCCGGGCTCTGCCAGTGGGGCGAGAGCTGTCTGCAGGAACGCCGCGAGTGCAGCGGGCGTAGGGTGGTCGAAAACCAGTGTTGACGGGAAGCTGGTGCCGATCTCGGCACTGAGGCGGTTTCGCAGTTCGACAGCGGAGACAGAGTCGAAGCCTTGGTCACGAAAGAGCGTGTCCGAGGTGATGATGTCAGGATCGGGACTGCCGAGAACGGCACAGGCTTGGGCTCGGATCAGGGCCAGCGTTTCCTCTTCCGTCCGCTGTGTCGGCACACTGGAATGCTGTCCCGGTGTTCCAGGGCCAGCAGGCCGGTCCGGTGCCGGACGCTCGGCTGTCCCGAGTGTGTCCCACCAACAGCGCTGACGTTGGAAGGCCGAAGGGGGGAGCTCGACCCGCCTGCCACCCGGGACAGCGAACGGCGCGGCGCTCTCCGGCAGCACTCCGCATACCTGGAGCTGAGCCAGCGAGCTCAGGAACTGGCTCATACTGCCACGGTCGCGCCGCAGTGTGCCCACCGCCACCACTCCCGCGCCGGCAACGCCTCTGGTGACGCACGCATCGCCGTTGTCGTCGGCCGGACCGGTCTTCCACTCGTCGGCGATCGCTTCCACACCCACGGTCAGCACCGGGTGGGGGCTCACTTCGATGAACACACGGCAGCCCCCTTCGATCAGCCGCCGAGTGGCCTGTTCGAACTGCACAGTGCCTACGAGGTTTCGGTACCAGTACTCCTCGTTCAGAGTGGTGGTGTCCAGGCGCTCCCCTGTCACACACGAGTAGAACGGCACTCGCGACTCTCGAGGGACGACCGGTGCCAGCGCTGCCAGTAGTTGGCTCCGGAGAGCCCGCATGTACGGGGAGTGGGCTGGCACGTCGACGGCCACTTCACGTACGAGCGTCCCCTCGGCGGAGAGCATGTCCATCAGCTCCCGGACAGCGGCCGGCTCCCCCGAGACCACACTGGCTTTGGGGCCGTTGACCGCCGCGATGGACAGGCGATGGCCCCAAGGCGTGAGCCGGGGTCGTAGCTGACCGGCCGCGCAGAAGACCGCGACCATGGCCCCGGTACCGGAGAGGCCGGCTTGGACCCGGCTCCACAACGCCACCACCCGCGCTGCTTCCCGGAGCGAGAGCGCGCCCGCCACGCAGGCCGCCGCGACCTCACCGACACTGTGCCCCAGCACCGCGGCCGGCTGGACTCCTCGCGATCGCCACAGCTCGGCGAGCGACACCATGACGGCAAACAGGGCAGGCTGCACCACATCGACCCTCTCCAAAGGAGGCGCTCCCGCGTCCGCTCGCAGCACGGCCTCCAACGGCCAGCTGACGAATGGATCAAGCGCCTCGGCACAGGACCGAACAGATGCCCGGAAGACAGCTGACGTTTCCAGGAGTTCCGCTGCCATCCCTGTCCAGTGTGTTCCTTGTCCGGGGAAGACGAACACCGCTTTGCCTGCTGGTAGTGTGGCCGTCCCCCTGATCAGACCAGGGGCTTCGCGGCCGTCGGCCAAAGCGTCAAGTCTCGGGACAAAGTCTTCGCGGTCGGAAGCGATGACCACTGCCCGGTGCGTGAGCGAGGCTCGGGTGGTCGCCAGTGAATGCGCGATGTCCGTCGTTGTCAGCAAGGGGCTGGCGGTCACATGGTCCCGCAGTCGGGCTGCCTGTGCACTCAACGCAGCGGGAGTGTGTGCGGACAGGACCCAGGCCGACACTTCGTTCCGGCCAGCGGGTGATGACGCCACGGCCGGTTGCCGGCCTGTTCCCTGAGGTTGGGCATCCTCCGGACTCAGGGGGGCCGGACTCAGCAGAATATGGCAGTACGTGTCCCTCTCACCCCGGACGGAAACACCTTGGACAGCAGAGATTCTGTCGGTCACCGGGACGCCGCCGTCGCGTTCTGGACTACTCGTGGGCACTGTGACGCCCTGGGATTCCGCAGAGAGGGCCGTTCTCAAGAAAGCGGCCATGCTGTCGGCTCGCCCACGGGCCTGTGTCAGCCGTACTGAGGTCGGGATGCGTGGCATCTTCCCGTTTCGCCGCAGCACGCTGCCGTTGACCAGGCAGTGAACCTTATCCTCGGCTGCGAGGGCATGGGCCAGGCGCTTGAGCACGACCACTCCGCCGCCCTCTGCGAATTCTTCACCGCCTGGGTCATCTCCCGGGCACCCGCCGATCGCGCACTCCGCGGTTCTGTCCGCGAAGAGATTGACTTCAACCCCTCCGGCGAGAGCCAGCGTGCTCTCGCCCCGGCGCAGGCTCTCGCATCCAAGGTGCACGGCGGCCAGCGCCGAGGCGCCCGCCAAATCGACCGACGTACGCGCTCCGTGCGCACCGAGGAAGCAGGACACCAGCTCGGCAGTCGTACCCGAAGGGGCCTCCGGTGCCGTCGTCACAGGCCCGCCCTGTAGGCGCCGAAGTGCCGTGTAGTCACCGGAGGGTCCGCTCAGGAAGACGCCGAAGCTGTCACGGGCGAAGTCGGCCGCGGCCAGCCCGGCGTCTTCCAGGGCTTCCCAGCCGAGTTCGAGGGCCAGTCGTTGTTCGGGGTCGATCAGGCCGGCCGCCCGGGGGGTGAGGCCGAAGAAGGCCGGGTCGAACTGATCGATCGACGGGAGGAAGCGCCCGCGTACCGCTGCTCCGTCGATACCGGGCAGCCGACCCTCGCCCTCCTCCAGCGGACTGCCGCCCTCCCCTCGGGAGGTGTGGCGAAAGGCGACGGTGTCGAGACCACCCGGCAGCCGGCAGGCGTACCCGACGACGGCGATCAGGTCTTCTTCGGTGCTCTGCATGACAGCTCCAAACCATGGATGTGCGTGCTCAGCGAGTGAGAAGGCCGGGGGCCGAAAGCAGTTGGCAAGGGCTTGCGGCGTCGCTCGGGGAGGGCCAGGCGGAGTTCGGGGACAGCCGAGGGGCGTGTCGTCCCGAACTCCGCTGGTTGGTGCGGCGCTATGAGGCGGAGCGCGGCTCCGTGGTGGCTCCCAGCAGCTGAGACCTGATCAGGCGGGTCACCTGGGTGTGGTTCCCGTCCAGAAAGAAGTGGCCGCCCGGGAAGGACCATAGTGTGAACTTGCCTGTGGTGTGTCCACTCCAAGCCTGGGCTTCATCAAGCGTGGTGCGCGGGTCCGTTTCCCCCACCATCGCAGTGATCGAGCAGTCGACCATCGCGTTCACCTCACCGCGGTAGGTCTCGATCGCCCGGTAGTCGGCGCGCAGTGCCGGAAGGTAGGAGCGCAGCAGTTCCTCGTCCTCGAACAGCCGTGGGTCGGTGCCGCCCAGGTCCGCCAGTTCGGAGAGAATGCCGCTGTCATCCCGCCGGTGTACGCCTTCGTGCCGGTGGCAGGACGGGGCGCGGCGGCCTGAGGCGAAGATACCCGCGCAAGTGAAGCCGGTCTCTTGCTCCATCCTCCGGGCGAACTCGAAGGCCAGGACAGCTCCCATGCTGTGCCCGAAAAGGGCCGTCGACGCGTCGAGCCTGGGGCCGACGGAGCGGAGGAGTTGGTCCGCCAGTTCATCGATGGAGGTGACGCACCGCTCGTCCCTCCGGTCCTGTCGGCCGGGGTATTGGACCGCCAGTACCTCAATCTCCGGGGCGAGCGACTGGGCGAAGGGGAGGTAATAGCTCGCCGAGCCTCCGGCGTGCGGGAGGCACAGGAGCCGGAACTTACTTTCCGGCGCGGGGCGGTAACAGCGCAGCCAGAGCTGTTCGTCATCATTCTCTGTCATCGCCGTCTCCTCCTGGTGACAACCCGCTGACTCAGGTTTTCAGCCACCACCGGTGTGCTGCCCTGCCGAGAGGGCGGCGGTGGGCCGACCGGTAGGCCAAACGCAGGCGATCCTATGGGGCGGCGCGTATCAGTGGCACCCCTGAAAGCCCCTGCCCTTTCGCCTGGTCTCTCCTGAGAAGAACTTCTCCGGCTCTGCCGTCGCCCCCGCTTGCGACATCGAATGCCGCCGAACGGGCAGCAAGTTCTTTGCCGAGCCGCTGGGGTGCAGGGGTTCGTGGGCCCGTATCCGCCTTATTTACACTTGCGCCCGGCCTTCATGGAATACTTCGTGGCCGCCGGTGTCGAACAGCACGTATGGCGCGCGTACAGCTGGCCCCCGTATGCCGCCTTCGCCTAAGGATCCACATGCTGACCACCTTTTCTTCCGGGACTGTGCCGGGCGCCCTTCCTTTTGTGGGTCACACACCGCAGTTGCTGCGGAGGCCGATCCCCTTTCTTGCTTCCCTGCCCGATATCGGGGGCTTGGTGGAGATCAAGCTGGAGCGCCGAAGGGTGTTCGGACCATGTCGTCCTGGTCTTCCACATCTCATCCTGGCCGATGATAGGACCTTCAACAAGGGTGGCGGACCGGCTTTCGAATTCGCCGAGATTCTTGAGGAGAGGCTGGCCGGCTGCACGCACGAACACCACCGCAGACAACGCCGGCTCGTCCAGCAGGTGTCCCGTCCCGCGCAGGTCGAAAGGTACGGCCCAGTGGTGGAAGAGGAGACCGTCGCGCTGATGGAGACCTGGCAGGGCGGCCAGGAATTCGACCTGTTTCCCGTGCTCCTCGACTTCACTGCGCGCGTGGTGACCCGAATGCTGTTCTCGAGTCGTGCCGACCCCACCGCCTCGGACCAAGTGCAGCGTCTGTTCGCCTCGATGATGAGTCAGGGCGACACAGGCTGGCGGACAGGTCCGTCCCGCGTCCTCCAGCGTGTGACCCGGCTCGGGGCTCGGGAGCGATACCGGATCGCGGCAGACTTTCAGGACACCCTCGACAGGGCGGTCTCCGGATATCCACGTACCGGGCGGGGCGACGTAGACATGATGTCAGCGCTGGCGCTGGACAGGAATGGTGACAGCGGGTTGAGCAGAGGAGAGCTGCGAAGCCAGGCCGTCACCATGCTGGCGGCCGGAGCCCACTCTCCCGCCACTACACTCACCTGGGCCTTCTATCTGCTTTCCCAGCGTCCGGAGAGCGAAGGCCGGTTGCGCGATGAGGCTGACAGCGTGCTGGGCGGCCGCCCGGCGCGGTGGGGGGACCTTCCCTCTCTGAGATTTACGGAGCGGGGCCTCATGGAAACGCTGCGCCTGTACCCTCCCGTGTGGATCTTCTTCCGGAAGACTTCGGTGGAGGTCCCCTTGATCAACGGGTGCATCCCGCGGCGCCTCCGTGATGATCAGCCCCTTGATGATGCACCAGCACGGAGACGTGTTCGCCGACCCTGGGGACTTCGACCCCGACCGATGGCTCCGGGGCGTTGCACCGCCGCTGCCCGCCGCGCATTCACCGCCTTCGGTGACGGGCCCCGACGATGCATCGGTGAGGCTTTCGGCCTCGCTCAGCTCACCCTCGTCCTGGCGTCCATCACGGGGCAATGGCGGCTGGCGAGCGTGCCCGACGCGAGGATCCTGCCGCACGCACGGGCGGTGAACGTACCACCCCGGTATCTTCCCGTTCGGCTCAGCAGGCGGCATCGAAAGAGCTGAGGACCCCGGCCGGTGCCCCGTACCGAAGTCCATGAATGGCCTCCTTGGCCGCCATACCCCCAGCACGCCCCAGGAGTCGGCGTCCCATTCACCGCCGGCCACACAGGGGGTTATTCAGCGCTTTCCGCTCCCTTAGCATCGCAGTTGCCGCGCCACAGCGCAGGAAGAGCGGAGTCCGAAGCCCATGGAAGCCATGCAACTGCCAAACGGCCTGACGGTCAGCCAGGTCAACGTCGATGAGACCGAGTTTCTTTACCACGAGATCTTCACGGAGCGCTGCTATCTACGGAACGAGATCACCCTGGCGCCAGGAGACACTGTTCTCGATGTGGGTGCGAATATCGGCTTGACCACTCTCTTCCTGCACACCGAGTTCCCGGGGCTGACTTTTTACTGCTTCGAACCGGCACCTGTCCCGTACGCGGCACTTTCGGACAATATTGCGGCTCATAAAATCAATGCCACGGCCGTCCGTTGCGCGCTGTCCGACCACTCCGGCGTCGGTGATCTGACGTACTACCCGCATTGCACCGCCATGTCCGGATTTCATCCCGACCTCGCGGAGGAAGCCGCGCTGGGGCGTTCCGTACTGTTGAACAGCGGTTTCGCGAACGAGGTGGTCGACGCCATCGAAGCGACCAGGAACGAGGCAGAGACACTGCGGACCGTCCAGTGTTCCGTCCGGACTCTTTCCGAAGTGATCACGGAGCAGAGGATCACCTCGGTCGACCTGCTCAAGGTGGACGTGCAAAAGAGCGAGCTGGAGGTGCTTGGCGGGCTGGCGGAAGCGGACTGGCCCAAGATCCGGCAATGCATCGCGGAAGTGCACGACGTGAACGGTGGCCTGCGGTCCTTCACCTCGCTCCTGGCGGAGCACGGCTTCTCCGTGACCGTGCAACAGGATGCCCTGTTCGATGGCACTGAGATTTACATGGTGTTCGCCTGGCGGAACGCGGCCTGAGCCGGTTCCGGGCTGCGGAGCAAATCGGCGCCGCCCGGGGGAACTCACATCAGTCGACACCCGGGAGCCGGTATGAAGGGAATCGTGCTCGCCGGCGGCAGTGGCACCCGGCTGTACCCGCTGACGCACGGCGTGTCCAAGCAGATCCTTCCCGTCTACGACAAGCCCATGATTTATTACCCTCTCTCCGTGCTGATGCTGGCCGGTGTCCGGGACATCCTGGTGATCTCCACCCCCGCTCACCTCCCCCAGTTCGAGACGCTCCTCGGAGACGGCTCCCGCCTGGGACTGGAGATCAGCTACGCCCCCCAGGCAGCGCCCAGAGGCGTCGCCGACGCCCTCCTCATCTCCGCCGACCACATCGGTCAGGATCAGGTGGCCTTGGTGCTCGGCGACAACGTATTCCACGGCGCCGGCTTCGCACAGGTGCTGCGCGGTCACGTGCGCGGCGTCGACGGATGCGTACTCTTCGGATCTGCGGTAAGCGACCCCGAGCACTACGGGGTGGGCGAGGTGGACAGCTCGGGAAGACTCTTGTCCATCGAAGAGAAACCCGTGGCGCCCCGGTCCAATATGGCGATCACTGGTCTGTATCTCTACGACAACGACGTGATCGACGTAGCCCGCGGCCTCAAGCCCTCGGCACGCGGTGAGCTGGAGATCACGGATGTCAATCAGGTGTACGTCGACCGGGGCAAGGCCAGGCTCGTCCCGCTGGGCAGGGAATTCTTGTGGCTCGACGCGGGCACTCCCGACTCGCTTCTCCGGGCCGGCCGGTATGTGCGAGCTGTGGAGCGACGACAGGGCGTCCGGATCGGCTGTCTGGAGGAGATCGCCTTCCGCACGGGGCTGATAGGCGCGGACGACTGCTATGCCCTCGGCGCGGAGCTCGCGGGGTCCAGCTACGGCGCGTATCTGATGGAGATCTCGGCCCTTGGGGAAAGGAGCCAATGATGCGGACGGTCGTCACCGGCGGTGCCGGGTTCATCGGTTCTCATTTCGTCCGGCGGCTGCTGGCCGGGGACTACCCGCCGCTCGCCGGTGCCGATGTCGTAGTTCTGGACAGCTTCACCTACGCGGGCCACATGGGGAATCTGGAGGCCGTTGCGGAGCGCCCTTCGCTGACCGTGGTACGGGGCGATATCTGTGACAAGTCGCTGGTCTCCGGGCTGCTGCGCGACGTCGAACTAGTGATTCATTTCGCGGCCGAGACGCATGTTGACCGGTCGATCGCCGATGCCACCGCGTTCGTGCAGACCAATGTCCTGGGGACCCAGAATCTGCTCCGCGCCGCGACCGACGCGGGAGTGGGCCGCTTCGTGCACGTCTCGACCGATGAGGTCTACGGGTCCCTCGATACCGGATCGTGGGCGGAGGACGCGCACTTGAGGCCGAGCTCCCCCTACGCGGCTTCCAAGGCGTCCGCCGACCTTCTGGCCAGGTCCTTTCATCGCACCTACGGTCTGCCGGTGTGCATCACCCGCTGCTCCAACAACTACGGCCCGTACCAGTTCCCCGAGAAGATGATCCCGCTGTTCATCACCCACCTTCTGGACGGCAGGAAAGTGCCACTGTACGGGGACGGCGGGAATCGCCGGGACTGGCTGCACGTGGACGACCACTGCCGGGGCATCGCCCTGGTCGCGCAGCGCGGCAGGCCCGGCGAGGTCTATCACATCGGTGGCGGTACCGAACTGTCCAACCGCGGCCTCACGGCTCTGCTGCTCGACCTGCTGGGCATGGACTGGTCCATGGTCGAAAGCGTTCCCGACCGGCAGGGGCACGACCGCCGCTATTCGCTGGACTTCGGCAAGGCGTCCGACGAGCTCGGGTACCAGCCTCTGGTCTCCTTCACGGAGGGCCTGGCACGGACGGTCCGGTGGTACGAGGAGCACCGTGAGATGTGGGAGCCCTTGAAGAAGAGGTACGAGAAGCACGTCCGAGCCGCGGCCGGTGGCTGATGCCGGGAGATCCGCGCCCTCTCTGTCAGCGCCTGGCACGGTCTGCCGCCGTGCGGGAGAGTCCCCTCACCAGTCCGGCCGACCCCAGGGACTGGCTCGGCGAACTAGCCGCCGCCGACGGTTCCCGGGCCGTACCCATCCCGTTCGCGAAGCTGCGGCGGTGGGGCTTCCACCCCGGGACGGGCGATCTCGCCCATGACAGCGGCGGCTTCTTCACCGTGACGGCACTGGACGTCCGGGTTGCCCATGGCCCGGTCGAGCACTGGTCCCAGCCCATCCTCGACCAGCCGGAGGTCGGTATCCTCGGCATCCTCGCCCAGGAGTTCGCCGGCGTTCTGCACTTCCTCCTCCAAGTGAAGTGGGAGCCCGGGAACTGCGACGGTCCGCAGCTCTCACCCACCGTGCAGGCGACCCGCAGCAATTACACCCGGGTACACGGCGGGCGCGCCGTGCCCTATCTGCACTACTTCCGACAGGGGGCACGGCACCGGACGCACGTAGATGTGCGTCAGTCCGAACAGGGCAGCTGGTTCTACCGCAAGTGCAACCGGAACATGATCGTCGAGGTTGACGCGGCCGAGGACGTCGAGGTGCTCGACGGGTTCCGCTGGCTCACCCTCGGCCAGCTGCATCGGCTGCTGAGCCACGACAACCTCGTCAATATGGACGCTCGGAGCGTCCTCGCGTGTCTGCCCTTCCCTTTTCCTCGTACCGGGGTCGATCCGCAGGAGGGCATCCTCAGCTGGATCACCGAGGTCCGCAGCCGTCAGCAGGTGCTCACCCGGCGCGTCCCTCTCACGGATGTTCCGGGATGGCGGCATACGGGCGAGCACATCGCGCACGAGTCCGGTGGCTTCTTCCGCGTCATGGCGGTGGACGTCCGGGCCCGGGGGCGGGAGGTGCGGGGCTGGACACAGCCCATGATCCAGCCGGTCGGCAGCGGTGTGTCGGCCTTGCTCGTCCGCCGACGGTTCGGCGTCGTGCAGGCACTGTTCTCGGCGCGGGTCGAAGCCGGCTGCGCGGACGTGCTGGAGCTGGCGCCGACAGTCCAGTGCGCTCCGCGCAACTATCTCTGTCTGCCGCCGGAGGCACGTCCGCTGTTCCTCGACCGGGTTCTGCGGGCCCCCGCGGAGCGGATCGTCTTCGACACGGTGCTGTCGGAGGAGGGCGGGCGTTTCTATCACGCCCGCAACCGGTACATGATCATCGAGGTGGCCCCGGGGGAGCTCCAGGATCCCGGCCCCGGTCACCGTTGGATCGAGCCCGCCGGGATCACGGCCCTGATGCGGCACAGCCACTATGTGAACGTCGAGGCCCGGACGCTCATGGCCTGTCTGCAGACCGTCGTCGCTCCGTCGTCGTCATGAGGGGGTGGCCGGATCCGGCCGGGGACCGAGCGGGCCGGCCGCGGCTGGTACGTAGCGGTCCAGGAGCCGCCACGGGTAGTCGGCGTCGTGGACGAGCACGCCGGGTGCGACGAGACCGCGCAGCTTGTCCGAGGAGACGGCGGGAGCCGACGGCTCGGTACCGATGGTTTCGCGTGCGGCACGCGAGCCGAGGATCTCCTCGATCCTGTCGACGATCCGCTCCACCGGCACCGGGACGCCGGAGGCGACGTTCACCACTTCATGGGTCACCCGGGCCTCCAGCAAGGCGTCCACAGCTCTGACCGCGTCCTTCACATCGAGCAGGTCACGCCGCGCACCACGCCGCACCCGTACAGCGCCCTTTCTAACCTGGTTGATCAGGGAGGGCAGCAGTTGGTGCGGTCGCTGTCCGCTGCCGACCAAATGGGTCAGCCGCAGGATCAGCCAGTTCACCGGGGAGTCGCGGACCAGCCGCTCCATCGCCAGTTTGTGCCGGCCGTACGGCGTCCGCGGAACGAGGACCTCATTCTCTCTGCCGTCCGTCCCCGGGCCGTAGAGGGCTGTGGAAGCGGTGGAGAACAGCACCATCGTCCGGCCCTCGGCGCGGCAGCGCGTCAGAGTCTCGCGTACCAGCTCCGCCTCCCGGTCAAAGTCCGCCCGCGCGTGCGCGACCGTGGTGGAGACTCCGGCCGCGAGCACCAGTGCCGCTTCGTGCCGGGCGCCGACAGCGGTCAGGTGACCCGCCAGGAATCCTCGTCCGACGATCTCCACTACCGGCGCCTGCTGTCCTTGACGGCCTCACGGACGGCTTCCAGCAGGTGGGCTTGCCGGAGAATGTCCTCGCCCGGTGCGATCAGGTCCTCGCCCTGGAGAATCGTCGTCACGAACGCCGAGACGAGGGCGGCGACCTGATCGTCGGCCGACAGGGTCCGTTTCTCGACGTGGTCCTGCCGTTCGAGGCGGAGCACCGGGCGCAGCCCCGGAGGGGCGGTGAACGCCCGCGGCAACGTGATGCTGCCTTCGCTGCCCCAGACGGAGTAAGCGCACCGGTACGCACGGTCGAAGCCGAACGACAGCTGTCCGGTGCGGCCGTCGGGGGTGGAGACAAGCGCGGCGCCGCCGGCGTCGACGCCTCGCGCACGGTCGCGACGCAGCGTCGCACCTTCCACCCGCAGCCCCCATCCGAGGCCCAGGCCCGCGGCGCGGAGGGTGTACACACCGGCGTCGAGCAGGGCACCGCCCCCCAGCGCGGGCTGATAGCGGATGTTGTCGGACGGCAGGGGCGGGAAACCGAATTCCGCCGTGAACGAGCGCGGTTCGCCGATGGCTCCCTGGCCGATCAGTTGCTGCGCCGTGGCGTGCTGGGTGTGGAACGGGAACGCGAAGTTCTCCATGAGCAGCCGGCCGTCCGTGCGCGCCGCCGAGACCAGGGTCGCCGCCTCGGTGCGGTTCAGGGCCAGCGGTTTCTCGGCCAGTACGTGCTTTCCGGCGGCCAGGGCTTTCCCGATCCACTCGGTGTGCAGGGCCGGCGGGAGCGGAACGTACACCGCCTCGATGTCCCGGCGTTTCAGGAGTGCCCCGTACCCGGTCACGGCGGCGCAACCGAACCGGTCCGCCACGGCCCGTGCCTTCTCTCCGGTGCGGCTGGCGACGGCCACCAGCCGCACCAAGGGATCGGCGATCAGGGCCGGAATGGTGCGCGACTGGGCGATGGCGGCGCAGCCGAGCACTCCGACGCCGAGTACGGACATCGGTCCTCCTTACATAGCCGATCGGGCCTTCTTTGTACCCTCCGCGGCCGCGGCGCCGTAGCGGTAACTCCCCCTGGGATGCGTCGCCTTCCTGTCGTTCCTTAGGGGTGGCCCGTGCGCGCGACCCCAGGATTCGTCATCGAGGCTGGCGGCCGGCCCCGGTCACTCCTACATTGAGCGAGCTCCTGCCGAGTGGGTGCCACCGCGGTGGGGCCGTCCCGGGCGCTGGTGCCCTTCTTTTCCGATCGGGTGGCAAGTGATGTCGAACCATTTCCTCTTCCTGAGTGTCCCCGACCGCGGACATGTCTTTCCCCACCTGGCAGTGGTGAAGGAACTGGTGCAACGGGGCCACCGCGTCACTTATGTGTCGGGGGATGAAGTGGCCGGAGCCGTTCGGTCGACCGGCGCCGACTTCCTGCCGTACAAGTCCGCATACCGGAGCGCCGACGTCTACCGTCTGGTCACCGCCGAGGACGACCCCTCCACCTTCCCACGGCTCCTGCTCGCCGAGGGAAGGGTCATGCTGGACACCGCACGGGCATCGCTTGGCACGGACGTGCCGGACCTGGTGGTCTACGACCTGGCCGTCTTTCACGCCGGCCGGGCGCTGGCCCTGGCGTGGGGGAAGCCCGCGATCAGGCTGATTCCCACCTTCGCCACAAACGAGCACTACTCGGACGTCCAAGCGATGGTCAGCCCAGAGGGCCGAGGGGCAGGGGGCGCCCCGGCCGGGGCCGCCTCGCTGTCCGCTCTGCCATGGTTCAGGGAGGTGATGGCGGAGCTCGCAAGGTTCCTCGACGAGCAGGGCATCGATATGCCGGTCGAAAAATTCTGGTCCTATGTCGAGGAGCGCAATATCGTCCATCTGCCGCGCGCTTTCCAGTACGCGGGGGACACCTTCGACGAAAGGTTCGTCTTCGTCGGGCCGTGCCTGGGTGAGCGTCGTTTCCTAGGCGAGTGGACGCCTCCCGCCTGCGGGCTTCCGGTGGTACTCGTCTCGCTGGGTACCGTGTGCAACGCGCGGCACTCCTTCTTCCACCTGTGCGTGGAGGCGTTCCGGGACGTTCCCGCCCATGTCGTGATGACGCTGGGGCGGGAATTCGACCCTGCCGGCCTCGGCCCGTTGCCGCCCACGATCGAGATGCGCGAGTGGGTTCCCCACCTCTCGGTACTTCCGCACGCCAGGGCCTTCGTCACGCACGGAGGTATGGGCAGTGTCATGGAGTCGCTCTCCTCCGGGTGCCCCGTGCTGGTCGTGCCGTTGACCGCCGACGCCCGGTCGACCGGCCGGCGCGTCGCCGAGCTGGGTTTGGGTCGGACGATGCGGGAGGAAGAGGTCACCGCACAGGCGTTGCGGGAGACCGTACTGGATCTCATGGCGGACGAGGCGGTCGCCGGGCGGGTCGGTGAGATGCGGCAGCATTGCTTTGAGGCGGGCGGTACGCGCATGGCGGCTGACGCGGTCGAAGCGCACGTAGGGCGAGCGCGGTGAGCTGCCGGTCCCGCTGTGCTCACCGGCGGTTGTGACGCCGGGCGTGCACGCGCATGGGCAGGTTTCGGGGGTGGACGGCGAGTGCGAAGAGCTCAGGACGGAGATTTACGCCGGGGGCGTGCCTGAGCTGCCACCGCTGCGTGATCGTCGCCAGGGTGAGGGTGGCCTCGATCATGCCGAAGGAGTCGCCGATGCATTTGTGCGCTCCTGCGCCGAAGGCGACGAAGGCTCCGCGGGGGTACGCCGCGGCCCGGTGCGGGAGCCAGCGGTCGGGATCGAAGTCACGGGGGCCGGCGAAGATGTCGGCACGGCGCTGTACAGCGAGGGGACTGAGCAGGAGGGTGGATCCTCGCGGGAGGTGGCGGCCGGCCAGCCGCATATCGCCGGTGGTGTAGCGCATCAGCAACCACACCGGTGGGTACAGGCGCAAAGCCTCCGTGAGGACCCGGGCAGTGAACGCCAGACCGCTCAGATGCTCCCACCTGGCGGGGCGTCCGCCGAGCACGGAATCAACTTCCTCGTGCAGTCGGCCTTCGATGCCGGGGTGCTGGGACAGCAGGTGGAAGGTCCAGGTGAGAGTGGCAGCGACGGTGTGTGAGCCCGCCGCCAGCAGGCTGAGCGCCTGAGCGCGGATCTCCGTGTCCGTCGGCCCCCTGTCATCGTCGCCCCGGCCGCCGTCGGCGAACAGCGTCGACAAGAGGTACGTGCCCTGCGTCCCCCCGAGGCGGCACTCAGCGGTCACACGGTCCAGGACGGCCCCGAGCTCCTGAAGAATTTGTCGCTGCTGACGGCTTCCCCCCATACCCCGCAGCAGACCCGTCAGACGTGAGACGGCACCCTGCCGGCCTGCTCCACCCATCGAGCGGAAAAGACACTGGATCTCCTTCAGGGTCTCCTCGCCGATGTGGTCGGGGAACAGGGTGCGGGACACGGCACGCGTCGCGAAGTCCCGGAACTCCGGGAAGACGTCGAGAACCTGTCCTCTCCGCCAGTGACCGGCGAGTGCCTCGATCTCCTGCTCCAGCAGTGCGCTGTATTTTTCGAGGCTGGTGTGGTCGAAGGCCGGCTGAAGGATACGGCGCAGCTTGCGGTGCCGGTCACGTGAGGCGGTCGCCAGGGAGTCGCCGTATTTTTCCTGTGCCGCTTCCAGCCGTGTGTCCTCCTTGTCGTAGAGGCGGCTGTCGGTGAGCATGTGGCGTACGAGTTGGGGGTGACAGGCCACGTAGGCGCGTCGGGTACCCAGCCGGATCTCCACAAGGTCACCGACACCGGACAGCGCCTCCAGAAATTCGAGTGGCTGCCTGAGCAGTTGTCGCATGTGGCCGACGACAGGGAACGCTCCCTTTGCCGTACCGAACGAGAAGTCGGTCTGCATGGGGTCAGTTTCCATAGATCTGCTCCTGCCATTACTTCTGGGGACGCCCGGAATCTATCCCGCCGCGCATGGGCTTCCTGGTACCAGGGCGGGCCGGCGTAGACATGTTCACGGTCTCGTCGCCGTGACGTAGTAGTAGGGGAGCTCTTCTTCCATGAAGGGAGCGGGGGTGCTGGACACCGTCATTCCTCTACCCCGCAGGAGGCTTTTCATCCTTGCCAGCCTGTCGTTGGAGTCATGGACCTCGATCACGCAGTTGCGGATCCTGGGCCAGTCCGCGTCGTCGATTCCGTCGAGGACCTCCAGCTCGGCCCCCTCGACGTCGATCTTCACGAGGTCCACGGGTGTCGCGGCCTCCCGACCCTCCGCCAGGAAATATGACAACCGTTCCACACGGACGTTCAGCTCGCAGGGCGCGAACAGTGTCGCGGCAGCGTCCTCACCCAGGAACCGGCTCATCTTCGATTTCAATACGACCTGTTCTTCGGGGTGCAAGGTGGAATTCCCCGGCAATCCGGGGTAGTAGGTGAAGTCAGCCGCTTCCTTCCGCTGAGCCCCCAGGCACAACGGGTGCACCTCGACTTCCCCGGACCGGTGCAGTTCCAGGTTCATCCGCAGGGCCTGGAGGTTCTCCGGCGCGGGCTCGAACGCCATGATGCGTGCCGCGGGGTGGGTGCGCCTCGCGTAGATACAGAAGAGGCCGATGTTGGCACCGATGTCCACGATGAACGGATCAGTGCGGCCCGCCAGGAGGCCCGGGAGGTCATAGCTATGAGCCTCGAATATCTCCTGGTAAATAAAGCGGGCTTCCATCTCACTGCTCGCGTGACATGCGAACCCGTCAGCCAGTTCGATCAGAGAAAGCCCCATAGGGTCTGGCACCTGCCTTCGCGATACCGGGGAGGGTGTCGGGCAACCGTCGCACGTTCTTCGCAGCATCGGCTGGGGGACCTGGAAGTGCGGTTGCCGTCGGGGGAACTCGGCAGTTACGGGCTTTGCCTCTCGTGCGCATCGCTCACCGAGCATTTCACACAATAGCCCGGCCGGAACTCCGGAGCGAGCCCCCGGACGGGTGGGCGGATTCGCCTAGGAAACCCGGGGCCTATAGGGGTTTTGGTGAGGTGTCGGTGTCTTTAGGGTTTCGCACGATGAGCATGTTCTGTCGGCAGAAACGAACGGCTCCGGCCTGGTCGCGGTCAAGGAAGCCCTGAGGCACCCCCTGAGGCGCCAAAGGCCCCGGCCTGCCCGTGCGCTCCGCGGAGGCCTGAAAGGGACTTGAAAAGGGAGCGGTTTCGCAGTTTCCCCCTGGTCAGTGGTTTGGAGACGGTCAGTTGCGTGAGACGCAGGGCAAGCGACGGCGGCGTGGGAGCGGTTCCGGTGTCGGTGGGCAGGGGGCCGCGGTGCCGCGGGAGGAACCGGTCGCGGTTGTCGGGTACAGCAGTCGCCTGTCCCGGGCCGGTGGTGGGTTCGACGCCTCGTTCTTCGGACTCACGCGGCAGGGTGCCGCGGACCTGGGGCCGGAGGATCGGCTGGCTCTCGAACTGACCTGGGAAGCGCTTGAGGACGCGGGCGTGGTCATCACCGCGCAGGCGCCCGTGGGACGAACCGGCTTGTTCTTCAGTCCGGCACGGGCGGCCGCGGCCGCCCGTGCGGCTTCCGGTGAGGAGCAGACCGCAGTTGCCCCGCCGTCGTCCCGCCCGGATGCGACAGGCCGGGTCGTCAGCGCCTTCCTGCGCGACCACGGACTCGAACCGGAGTCTGCGGGTGCGCACGCCTCCGCGCCCGTCGCCGTGCACATGGCCTGCCGGAGTTTGCGCAGCGGTGTCTGTTCGCTCGCCGTGGCCGGGGATACCAGGTCGGCTGCGGCCATGGCCGACGCCGACTCGGACGCCCCTGACAGCGGAGATGCGGGCGCGCTCACAGCCACCGGTGCTGTTCTGGTCCTCAAGACTCTCTCTCAGGCCCTTGCTGACGGGGACCGCATCCGCTGCGTGATCCACGGCAGTGCCGTGAGCGGCGTGAGTGAGGGCGGCCCGGAAGAGGGCGGCCTGGATGAGAGCCGCCCGGATGAGAGCGGCCCGGCGAAGGCGCTGCGCGCGGCTCATGAGCAGGCGGGTATCAGCGCGGACCAGCTCGGACACGTCGATCTGAACGGTAGCGACGTATCGGTGGAGGGCCTGGCCGCAGCGGCGGCCGGAGCCGTCCCCGGCACCGGTGCGAGCATGAGTTCGCCCTCTTTCCCGGAGACCGGCGGGATGGGCCCGATCGTCAAAGCCGTGCAGTGCCTGGAGATCGCCCAGGGGGCGACGGACCGTGCGCACCCCGATCGACGGGGCGCACAACCGCCGCACGGCGAAACGCCCCTGAACGCTGTCGCGTCCCTCGACGTCGACGGAACGCTGGGCTACGTGCTGCTCGGTGCGGCCCCGCAGGTGACGGACGCGCCGCCGGCTTCCCCGCGGCCGGGCCCCACGGTACGCCTTTCACCGGAAGTCCCCTGCATGCTGTCGGCTCACACCGGCGCCGCGCTGGTCGCGCAGGCTCAGCGGCTGCACGACCATATGACGGTTCGCCCCGAGCTGGGATACGCGGACATCGGTTACTCGCTGGCCACCACTCGGTCGGTCTTCGACCACCGGGCTGCCATCGTCGCGGCGGACCGACCAGAGCTCCTGGAGGGCCTGGAAGCGCTGATCGCTGGGGAGGAACACCGCGGCCTGGTCCGTGGTACTCGCAAGGCGGCCGGTGACACCGTGTTCGTGTTCCCCGGGCTGTGTCCTCAGTGGCCGGGAATGGTCTCGGGGCTGCTGGAGTCGTCGCCCGTCTTCCGCTCCAGCATTCATGCCTGTGCCGAAGCGTTCGAGCCTTTCGTCGAATGGTCGTTGGAGGAAGTGCTGCGGGGAGCGCCGGGCGCTCCGCCTGCTGAGCGGATCGACGTCGCGCATCCCGTTCTGTTCGCCGTCATGGTGTCGATGGCCGCGCTGTGGCGCGAGCACGGCGTGGAGCCGTCAGCCGTACTCGGGCACAGCCTGGGGGAGATCGCCGCGGCCTGTGTGGCCGGCGCGCTGACGCTGGCCGACGCGGCCCGCGTGATCACTCTGTGGAGCAAGGCCCAGGCCACGCTGGCGGGCACGGGCGCCATGGCCGTGGTCGGCCTGCCCGCACGGCCTCTGGGTCGTCGGCTCGAATCCTGCGACGGTGTGGTGGTGATCGCCGCGCTCAACGGACCGTCGAGCACGGTGGTCTCAGGAGACCCTGACGCAGTACGGGCCCTGCTGGGCGAACTGTCTGCGGACGGGATCTGGTCACGGGAGATCCCCACCGACGTCGCTGTGCACTCCCCCCATTGCGAGACTCTCCTGGAGGACTTGCGTACCGCTCTGTCCCCGATCGTTCCACGGACTTCAGCGGTGCCGTTCTACTCATCGGTCACCGGCGAGCGCCTGGACACACGGGAGTTGAACGCCCAGTACTGGTGCCGCAATCTCGTCAGTACCGTCCGGTTCACCACGGCCAATGAACTGGTGCTGCAACAAGGGCATCGGTTCTTCGCCGAGATGAGCGTCCACCCCGTGTTGGCCATGGACATGCTCGCGACTGCTGATTCGGTCGGCGTCGACAGCGTGGTCACCGGCACATTGCGGCGTGGTCACAGCGGCATGAGCCAGTTCCTCACGTCCTTGGCTCAGCTCCAGGTCAACGCCTCGCTTCCGGACTGTACGGCAGCGTTCACCGGGCGTGGGGCCCGGCGGGTCGACCTGCCGACCTATGCCTTCCAGCGGCAGCCGTTGGACGGGCCCGGGAGCGAGGACAACGAGCTCACCGGCTCCGCGTCCGAACTGATCCGGCGTGCGTCCCGCATGTCCCGGACCGAACTGGTGAGGAACCTCACCGACCTGGTGTGCGAGCAGACCGCCCAGGCGCTGGGCACCACCGGAGCCGGCCGGATGGACACGGCTCTCACCTTCCGGGAGCTGGGGGTCGACTCGCTCGTGGCGATCGAGCTGCGGCGGCGCCTGCTGGAGACGACGGGGCTACGGCTGCCGGTGACCGCCGTGTTCGACTACCCGACACCAGCCGTGCTCGTGAGCCACCTGTGCGGCCTGTTGACGGGAGGGGACGAGAAGGATGCCACGGCCGCCCATGCACAGGAGTTCAAGGACGAGCCGATCGCGATCGTGGGCATGGGCTGCCGCTTCCCCGGGGGCGTCGGCAGCGCGGAGGAGTTGTGGGATCTTGTGGCGAGGGGCGCAGAGGCGGTCGGGGCCTGGCCGTCGGACCGCGGGTGGGAGGAGGAGCGGCTCTTCGATCCCGACGGGAGCAGGGCAGGCACCTCCAGCACCCGCTGGGGCGGCTTCCTCTACGACGCGGACGCCTTCGACGCCCCCTTCTTCGGCATCAGCCCGCGTGAGGCTCTGGCAATGGATCCTCAGCAGCGGATCCTGCTGGAGGTGGCCTGGGAGGCATTCGAAAAAGCGGGAATCGACCCGCAGAGAGTCCGGGGAACCAGGGCGGGAGTCTTCGCCGGGGTGATCGGCCAAGAGTACGGCCCGCGCATGCACCAGGCGCCGCAGGACGTCGAGGGATACGTGCTCACCGGCACGACCGGCAGCGTCGCGTCGGGCCGTATCGCTTACACCCTCGGCCTCGAAGGTCCGGCGGTGACCGTGGACACGGCGTGTTCGTCGTCGCTGGTGGCCCTGCATCTGGCTTGTCAGGCGTTGCGGGCGGGTGAATGCTCCATGGCGCTGGCCGGCGGAGTGACCGTGATGTCCACTCCGGGCATGTTCGTGGAGTTCTCCCGGCAGGGGGGCCTGTCCGCCGACGGGCGGTGCAAGGCATTCTCGGCCGCCGCGGACGGCACCGGGTGGGCTGAGGGCGCGGGGATGCTGTTGGTGGAGCGGTTGTCGGATGCGCGGCGTCTTGGGCATCGGGTGTTGGCGGTGGTGCGGGGGTCGGCTGTCAATCAGGACGGGGCGTCGAATGGTTTGACGGCGCCGAATGGTCCGTCGCAGCAGCGGGTGATCCGGCAGGCGCTGGCGAACGCGGGGTTGTCGGCGGCGGATGTGGACGCGGTGGAGGCCCACGGCACCGGCACCACCCTCGGCGACCCCATCGAGGCTGAAGCTCTTCTTGCCACCTATGGGCAGGGGCGGTCGGACGGGCGGCCGCTGTGGCTGGGTTCGCTGAAGTCGAACATCGGGCATGCGCAGGCGGCTGCGGGTGTGGGCGGTGTGATCAAGATGGTGATGGCTCTGCGGCGTGAGGTGTTGCCTGCCACGTTGCACGTGGATGAGCCGTCGCCGCATGTGGACTGGGATGCGGGTGCGGTGCGGTTGCTGACGGAAGCGGTGCCGTGGCCGGGGGTGGAAGGGCGGCTGCGGCGGGTTGGGGTGTCGTCGTTCGGGGTCAGCGGGACGAATGCGCACGTCATTCTTGAGGAGGCGTCGGCGGTCGAGGCCGTCGGCGATCTGGACCAAGAGGGCGGGGAAAGCTTTTCATCGTCCTTGCTGCTGCCGTGGCCGGTGGCGGCGAAGTCGGACGGGGCTTTGCGGGCGCAGGCAGGGCAGCTGCGGGAGTTTGTGACCGGTCATCCTGATGTGGCGTTGGCGGATGTGGGGTTCTCGCTGGTGTCGGGCCGGTCGGTGTTCGATCACCGGGCGGTAGTGCTCGCCGGGGACCGGGACGGGTTCCTGGACGGGCTCTCCGCCCTGGCGGCCGGTGAGGAGCATCCCTCGGTCATCCAGGGCACCAGCACGGGTGAGAGCGCCGGTGGGACGGTGTTCGTATTCCCCGGTCAGGGCGGGCAGTGGGCGGGGATGGGCCTGCGGCTGCTGGAAAGTTCGGCGGTGTTCGCTGCGTCGATGCGCGAGTGCGGGCAGGCCCTGGCCCCCCACACCGGCTGGGACCTGGAGGAGGTCCTCAGATGCCCGGGGGATGATCCGGTGTGGGAGCAGGCGGGTGTGGTCCAGCCGCTGCTGTTCGCCGTCATGGTGTCCCTGGCATCGGTATGGTCCTCCTACGGCATCACCCCCGACGCGGTGGTCGGGCACTCCCAGGGCGAGATCGCCGCCGCCCACGTGTGCGGGGCCCTCACCCTCCCCGACGCCGCCAGGATCGTTGCCCTGCGCAGCGGGCTTCTGGACGAGATGAGCGGTGACGCCGGAGGCATGCTCGCCGTTGCCCTGCCCGGGGAAGACACCAGTGCCCTCCTGGAGCAGCACTGGGCCGGACGGGCATGGATCGCCGCACACAACAGCCCCCGCTCCACGATCGTCTCCGCCGAGGAATCGGCGGTCGAGGAGCTTCTTGCCCACTGCCGTGAGCACCGCATCAGAGCGAAACAGGTCCCCGTCGGCTACGCCTCCCACTGCCCCCACGTCGAAAGCGTGCGGGACGAGCTGCTGACCGGCCTCGCGGACATCACCCCCCAGCAAGGAAGCGTTCCGTTCTTCTCAACGCTCGACAACCAGTGGGCCGACACCACCAGCCTGGACGCCGGGTACTGGTACCGCAACCTCCGGCAGCCTGTCCGCTTCACCCAGGCCATTCAGGCCCTCCACCACGACGGCCGCCACCTCTTCATCGAATGCAGCCCCCACCCCACCCTCACCACCGCCATCCAAGACACCACCGACACCACCGAAGAAACCACCACCCCGGTCACCGTCACCGGAACCCTGCGCCGCAACACCGACGAGACCCACCGCCTCCTCACCAGCCTCGCCCACACCCACACCACCCGGACCGTCGACTGGACCACCCACTACACCCGCCACACCCCCCACCCCCAGCGCATTGACCTGCCGACCTACCCGTTCCAACGCCAACGCTTCTGGCTCACCGCAACGCCGGGCACCGGGGACGCGGGAGCAATGGGCCTGGAACCGGCCGGACACCCACTCCTCGGCGCGGCGGTCACCCTCGCCGAAGACGACGGGTTCCTCCTGACCGGCCGGATCTCCCTATCCACCCACCCCTGGCTCGCCGACCACACCGTCGCCGGCACCGTCCTCCTCCCCGGCACCGCCTTCCTCGAACTCGCCCTCCAAGCCGGACACCACACCCACACCCCCCACATCGAAGAACTCACCCTCCACACCCCCCTCACCCTCCCCGACGACCAGGCAGCCGTTCTCCAGATCACCGTCAGCCCCCCGGACCACACCGGGCACCGCACCCTCACCGTCTCCTCCCGCCCCGACAACCCGGACACCGACCACACCTGGCAACACCACGCCACCGGCACCCTGGCACCCAGCAGCACTGCTGCCTCGCCCCCTCCTGCCGGCCAGTCGGCCGAGCCGGTCAGCGGCCCGTGGCGGTTGTGGCCGCCACCGGATGCGACACCTGTCGACGTGGGCGGGCTGTACAACCAGTTGGCAGACACGGGCTTCGGCTACGGGCCCGCGTTCCGGGGGGTACGGAGAGCGTGGCGGCAGGGTGACGACATCCTGGCCGAGGTAAACATCGCGCCCGAGGCCAATACAGATAGGGATGCCCGCACACAGGGCGGTTTCTTTGTGCACCCGGCCCTGCTCGACGCTGCCCTACACCCCCTGCTTCAGCGACTGCTGGAATCTGCCACAGGCTTTCCTCTTCCGTTCTCCTGGAACGGAGTGACTCTCCACGCGACATCCGCTACCGCCCTGCGGGTGAGGCTGACTCCCGCCGGGAACGATGCCTATTCGATCACCGCGGTGACCGCTTCGGAGAGTCTGCCGGTGGTGGACATCGAGTCGCTCATCGTCCGGCCGACGTCGCTGGACGAACTACGGGCGGCCTCCCGAGGTACGGCCCGCGCCGCCCTCTACGAGGTGCGGTGGCAGCCACTGCCACTCGCGCCATCGGCCGCACCGGCCGCGGACAACTGGGCAGCAATCGGGCCGACGCAGCCTGCGTTCGCCGATTTCGCTCCTACTCAGTTCTACTCGGACATCAGCGCGCTGGTCCGGGCCCTGGACGCGGGCAGCCCCGTCCCCGACGTCCTCATCCTCGACTGCCCGTCATCCTCCGAGGACACCCCCACAACGGAAACCATCCACACCACAACCCAACAGACCCTCGAGTTCCTCCAGGAATGGCTGGCAGAAGAACGCCTGGCCACCACCCGCCTGGTCATCACCACACACGGCGCCATGGCCTGCACCCCCGGCGAAGACGTCGATCTGGCAGGCGCCGCCGTATGGGGACTAACCCGCTCCGCCCAGACCGAAGAACCAGGCCGCATCCTCATCATCGACCTCGACAACAACCACCAGGCTCTCTGG
>NZ_JBEYZW010000073.1:0-34899 GCF_040646215.1 Streptomyces sp. NPDC046215
AGCGCCCTGCGGGCGCGTCCTCAACCGCCGGACGGGCTGGTAGTGGCTGAGCTCAGCCATAACCAGCCCGTCCGGCGCTTGAGGACACCCCCGCGCAGCGGTGGTGCACCCCCACGAGCCGCCGGCAAGGGCTCACGCGTGGCAAGCCTCGATCAGCGCGCGCAGCTCGGCCCGCGGCGGGTCGGGCCGTACCGCCAGGTACGCCCGCATGGTGGGGGCGGGCTCGCGGAGCGGGCGGAAGACGACGCCCGGTACCGGCAGTTGGTCGGCGTGCGGGGCGTAGAACACCGTCCAGGCGGGCTTGCCGAAGCCGATGCCGGCCAGGGTGTCCTGGGCGGTGGTGAACTCGGCGCCGAACTCCGGCTCGAACCCCGCCGCGCGGCAGGAGCGGGTCACCAGCTCGTGCAGGGCGGGGTTGCGGGACGGGGCGGACAGGCGCAGCGGCAGGCCGGCGAGGTCGGCCATGTCGATGACGCCGCGCACGGCGAGGTCGTGGCGGGCGGGCAGGGCGACCATGAGGGGGTCGCGCCACAGCGGGAGGAGTTCCAGCCCGGGTTCGCTCCGCTCGCCGCGCAGCAGTGTCGCGTCCAGTTCCCCGGAGCGCACCCGTTTGAGGCGGTCGTCGGTGGTGCCGGTGACCAGTTCCAGTTCGGCGCGGGGCGCGAGGCGGGCGAACGCGGCGAGGATGGTGTCCAGCCGTGCGCCGAGCCCGGAGCTCGTGCCGAGCCGCAGGGTGCCGGCTCGTTCGGCGCGCAGGTCGTCGATCGCCGCCAGGGCCCGTGAGCGGGCGGCCAGCACTTCCCGGGCGTGCGGCAGCAGCCGCCGGCCGGCCTCGGTCAGCCGCACGCTGCGGGTGGTGCGGTCGAAGAGCTCGGCGTCCAGTTCCCGTTCGAGTCGGCGGATCTGCTGGCTCACGGCGGACTGCACGATGTGCAGCCGCTCGGCGGCCCGTCCGAAGTGCAGCTCCTCGGCCACCGTGAGGAAGTAGCGCAGTTGCCGGATCTCCATGCCCACCCCGTGCTCGGCCCCGCATTGATCACTGTTCGCGATGAGTGTAAGCGCGGTTCCCTCCTTGGTCGGCGGCCGTGATCGCGGTGAGGTGGAGTCACCCAGCCGATCGAAGGAGCAGGTCATGCCGTACCTGGACGTGAACGACACCACCCTCTACATCGAGGACGAGGGCAGCGGTCCGGCCCTGCTCTTCCTGCACGGCTGGGGGACCAGCGGGCGGGTGTGGGGCGGGCAGCTGCGCGAGTTCGTCCGGGACCACCGGGTCGTCACCGTCGACGGCCGCGGCTGCGGCCGGTCGGCCCGGCCCGCCCGGGGCAACACCGTCGACGGTTCGGTCGCCGATCTCGTGGCGCTCATCGGCGCGCTGGGCCTGGACCGCCCGGTCGTCGTCGGGTCGTCGATCGGCGCGGTCCTCGCGACGGAGCTGGGCCTGCGCCACCCCTCGCTGATCGGGGGCATCGTCGCGGTGGACGGGCCCGGTTACTGGCCCGCGGCGACGGGGGCCCTCGGGGAGCTGACGCCCGGGCTGCGGGACGACCGGGCCGGCCTGCTGGCCGGCTGGGTGCCGGAGTGGTTCGCGCCGGGCACGGCCCCGGCCCTGATCGACTGGACGGTCCGGCAGATCCTGGACTCGGGCGTCTACATCGACGAGCAGCTCGATGTGTTCGCCACCTACGACCCGCGCCCGCGCCTGCCCGGGCTGACGGTGCCCGTCCACTACCTCCACGGCGAGCTGGACGCTCCCATCCCGCCGGAGGTCGCGTGGACGCTCGCGGCGCTCACCCCCGGCGCCGAGGTGACCATGATCCACGGCGCGGGCCACATGCCGCAGTTGGAGCGGCCGGCCGAGTTCAACGCCGCGCTGCGCGCCGCCCTCACCCGGTTGCGGGCCGCGGCCTGACATCCACCGGACATCTGCGAAGAAGACGAAGAGAACAGGAAACACCATGCCCGGAACCAGCTTGCGGATCAGCGGCGGCGACGCCGTCGTGGAGTACGACGTGACCGGCACCGGGCCGGGGCTCGTGCTCGTGCACGGCACCGGCGTCGGCCGGGAGCAGTGGCTGCCGCTCACGGAGGCGGTCGCCGACCGGTTCACCGTCGTCGCCCCCGACCTGTCGGGGTCGGGCGGCACGACCGACCACGGTGGGCCGCTGTCCCTGGCCGACCTCGCCGAGGAGGTCCTCGCGGCCGCGGACGACGCCGGTCTGGACACCTTCCACCTGGTCGGTCACTCGCTCGGCGCGGTGACGGCGGCCCACCTCGCGAGCACCCGCCCGGGCCGTGTCCGGTCCCTGGCCCTGCACGCCGGGTGGGCGTACACCGACACCCGGATGGACGCGGAGTTCCGGCACTGGCTCGCCCTGTTGCGGGCGGACGCGGAGAACGGGACGTCCCTGTTCGCCCGGATGCTGCCGCTGATGGCCTTCGGCCCCCGGTACTGGGAGCGCACGGACGCCGCCGCGAACGAGGAGCTCGTAGCGGCCCTGCCGGCCGTGTTCGCCCCGGGCATCGCGCGCCAGACCGAGATCGACCGCAGGGTCGACCTGCGTCCGCTCCTCGGCCGCGTCACCGCGCCCACCCTCGTCCTGGCCAGCGCCCACGACCGGCTGGTGGGCGCCGACCAGCAGCGGGCGCTGCTGGCGGGCATCCCGCACGCCCGGTACGCGGAGATCGACGCGGGTCACGGCGCGCCGGGCGAGGACCCGGCCGGCTTCGCCGCGCGGATCGCCGCGTTTCTTGACGAGCAACCGGTGTCACCGCGGGAGGGCGCGGCGAGCGCCTGCTGAGCGCCCCGGCCGGCGAGGGTGCCGGCGGTCTTCGACCGCGGGGTGTACCTCCGCTGCGCGGCGGTACACCCCCATAACCCGCCGGCAAGGCACTAGCGTTCCGACAGCTCCGCCGGGGCCTCCTGGACCACCCAGCCGTTGCCGTCCGGGTCCTCGAAGGACATGAACGAGTTCCAGGTCTCGCCCTTGCCGTCCTCCCAGCCGGTCGCGCCGACGTGGCGGACCGGGGAGACGTCGACGCCCCGGGCCACCAGCTCCTCCCGGGCGGCCTCGATGTCCGTGACACAGAGCTGAAGCCCCTGGAGCGTCCCCGGGGCCATCACCTTCATGCCGGGCGCGGTGGGCAGCCCCCGGAGCATGGCGATCGAACACCGGGAGCCGGGCGGGGTCATCTGGATGATGCGCATGCCGGCGACGACCTCGTCGTCGAGGTCGACCTTGAAGCCGACCTTCTCGGCGTAGAACTCCTTGGCCCGGTCCATGTCGGTAACAGGGACCGGGACGACTTCGAGTGTCCAGTTCACGGAATGTCTCCTCATCGGCAGCGGCGGGGCCCGGCGCGTCTTGTCACCCCCGGCGAACGTTCTCCGGGCGCGGCCACGAACACCAGGGCGAGTCCACCGTCGCCCATGGAGGAGTCGTCGCGCACGTCGAATCGCCAGTTCGGGTCAGACCGCGGGGAGCGCCCCGGTCGTCTCACGGGGGCGCCGTCACCCTCAGCCTGGTGGGCGAGCGGGTCGCGGCCGGCGGCAGCCGCAGGGGCCCGGAGCCGGGGGTGAGCGAGCCGAGGACGCTCGCGTGCCGGGCCCCGGTGCACGCCGGCACCGTCCCGGGCAGGCCGTGCGCGGTGAGGAACCCCAGCACCGCGAAGGCGTAGGACTCCTTGGCCGCCGGCGGAAGGCCCGCCGCGTCGGAGGTGCGCACCGGGACGCCGGGCAGCTCGGCCGCGAGCATGCGCATGAGCGTCGGGTTGCGGGTGCCGCCCCCGGAGGCGATCACTTCGGTGCCCGCGTGGTCGCGGACGGCGTCGGCCACGGTGCGGGCGGTGAGCGCGGTGAGCGTGGCGACGACGTCCTGGGGGGCCGGGGAGGCCCCTGGCAGCCCGGCCAGGGCGGCCAGCAGGTAGGGGAGGTGGAAGAGTTCCTTGCCGGTGGTCTTCGGGGCGGGCCGCGCGTAGTACGGCTCGGCGAGCAGCCGGTCCAGGAGCGGCCGGTGCACCGTGCCCCGGGCGGCCAGGGCGCCGTCGGTGTCGAGAGGGTCGCGGCCGTGCGAGAAGTGCCGGACGGCGGCGTCGACGAGGGCGTTCGCGGGCCCGGTGTCGTACGCGAGGGGGCCCCGCGGGCCGCCGCTGACCGTGATGTTGGCGATGCCGCCGAGGTTGAGGGCGACCGGCCGGCCCGGCCTGTCGCGCAGCCACATGAGGTCCACGGCGGCGACCAGCGGGGCGCCCTGCCCGCCCGCGGCCACGTCGCGGGCGCGGAAGTCGGAGACGACGGGCAGCCCGGTGCGCTCGGCGATCCAGGACGGCCGGCCGATCTGGAGGGTGCCGCGGACGCGGCCGTCCGCCGTCCAGTGGAAGACGGTCTGGCCGTGGGAGGCGATGAGTTCCGCCCGGCCCGCGCACAGCTCCCGGCCGGCCCGGTGGGCGACCTCGGCGAAGGTCTGCCCGATGAGGGTGTCCAGGGCGCAGACGGCTTCCAGGGTGGTGTCCGCCGGGGGCAGCGCGGCGGTGAGGGCGGCGCGCAGGCGCTCGTCGTACGCCTGGCTGAGCGTGCCCAGGGGCGTCAGGTGCAGGGTGTCGGCGTCGAGCCGCAGGTCGGCCGCCGCGGCGTCGACGGCGTCGTGGGACGTGCCCGACATCAGACCGATCACGCGCATGGCCACCAGTGTGCCCCCGCTCCCCCGCCGGTCAGTCCCGCAACGCGCGCCGGTGGTCGTCGGCGCGCAGGGTCAGCAGCGCCGGCACGCTGACCGCGCAGGCCGCCATGGCGTAGTAGGCCGGGACGGCGGGGTCGGCGGTCCGTCCGCCCAGTTCGGTGATGACGAGGCCGGCGCAGCCGGAGAAGACCGCGTTGGCGAGCGCGTAGGCCAGGCCCAGGCCCGTGCAGCGCACCCGGGTGGGGAACATCTCCGCCAGCATCGCCGGCCCCGGTCCGGCCATCAGCCCGACGACCGCCCCCGCGAGGAGGACCGCGAGCCCCTTGGCGGCCGTCGGCGCCCCTTCGCTCCGCAGGACGGCCAGCAGGGGCAGGGCGAGGAGGACGACCAGCCCCGCGCCGGCGGCCATGACGGGCCGGCGGCCGACGCGGTCGCTCAGCGCCCCGGCGGGGAGGATCGTCAGGGCGAAGCCGAGATCGGCCAGCACCGTGGCGGCCAGCGCCTCCTGGAACGTGGCGCCGAGGGTGTGCTGGAGGTACGCCGGGAGGACGACCAGGAAGGTGTAGCCGGCCGCCGACCAGCCCATGATCCGCCCGATGCCCAGCACGACCGCCCGCAGCACCTCGCCCGGCGGCGCCGGGAGGGCGCCCGCGCGGGGCGCTCCGCCGCCGCGGCGGGTCTGCTGGAACGCGGGGGTCTCGTCGAGCCGCAGCCGGAGCCACAGCGCCGTCAGGCCGAGCGGCAGGGCCGCCAGGAACGGCACCCGCCAGCCCCAGTCGTACAGCGCGCCCGGCCCGAGGGCCGTCGCCGCGCCCGCCGCGAGGCCCGCGCCCGCGAGCAGCCCCAGGGCGACGGTGAACGACTGCCACGCCCCGTACCGTCCGCGCCGCCCGGGCGGCGCGGACTCCGTCATCAGTGCCACGGCGCCGCCGAACTCCCCGCCCGCGGAGAGGCCCTGCAGCGCGCGGACGGCGGTGAGGACCCAGGGGGCGGCGGCCCCGAGCGTCGCGTAGGTGGGCAGGAGCCCGATCGCGGTGGTGGAGCCCGTCATGAGGAGCAGCGCCAGGACGAGGGCGGGGCGCCGGCCGAACCTGTCCCCGGCGCGGCCGAACAGGGCGGCGCCCAGCGGCCGGAAGAAGAAGGCCAGCGCGAACGACGCGTAGGACTTCACCAGGCTCTCGGTGCCACCGGCCCCGCTGTCACCGCCGGCACCGCTGAAGAAGTTGGCGGCGAAGACCGTGGCGAAGCAGCCGTAGACCCCGAACTCGTACCACTCGATGAAGTTGCCCACCGAGCCCGCGATCAGGGCACGCCGCGCCCGGGTGCGGTGGGCGGCCGGGGGGCCGCCGGTGGCGCGTACGGTCACCGCGGCCTCCTCCGTGAGCGACGGCCGTCCCGCAACCGGAGAAGCTTACGGCCGCGCGGCGCCGGGTGCCGGAATTCATCACACCTTGAGCAGCCGTGAGCCCGGCGCGCACCGGGCCCGTAGGACTGGATGGCAAGCGCGTACGAGCACCGGAACACACGATTCTCGGGCGTTCGTACGCATCCGCCCGCTCCGAGCTGGAGGTCCTTCCGTTGAACCACCGTCGTGTCACACGTCGCAGCGGCATCGCTGTCGCCGCCGCCGCTGCCGCCGGCATCGCGGCAGCGGCGATACTGCTCCCCCACGCCAACGCGAACACGGACAGCGCGGGTGAGCCCCGGACGTTCACCTCGCAGTCGGCCACCCGGCTCGCGGCCTCGCTCGACCCCGAGGTCCGGGAGAAGACGGCCGGCTGGTACCTGGACGGCGCCACGGGCCGCATGGTGGTGAACGTGGTGTCGAAGGACGCCGCGCGCCGGGTCGGGGCCGAGGGGGCCGTCCCGAGGATCGTGCGCAACAGCGCCGCCTCGCTGAAGGCCGCCGCCCGGACGCTGAGCAGCGACGCCTCGGTGCCCGGCACGGCCTGGTCGGTGGACCCGCGGACGAACAAGGTCGTGGTCACCGCCGACAGGACGGTGACGGGCGGCAGGCTGGAGGCGCTCACGAAGGTCACCGACCGGATGGGCGGGCTCGTGCGGGTGAAGCGGTCGCCGGGCGAGTTCCGGCGGTACGACGGCGGGGCCGCTGCGCACGGCCCCGCGGCGGGCGATTCCCGGCCGGGTGCCGCTCGGCCCGGCGGGTCCGGCGCGACCGCGCCCGGGGCCGGCGACGGGGCCGGCGGGTCCGGCGCGGGCGGGTCCGGATCCGGGGGATCCGGCGCGGGCGGTCCGGTCGGTGGCAGTGCCATCTTCGGGGCCGGGGCCCGCTGTTCACTCGGTTTCAATGTCACGGTTCAGGGGGCGCCGGCCTTCCTCACGGCGGGGCACTGCGGCAACGCCTCGCGGTCCTGGACGGCGGACCAGGCGGGCGGTGTGCGCCTGGGCAGCGTCGTGACCTCACAGTTCCCCGGCGCCGACTTCGCGCTGGTGAAGTACGACGACCCCGGCGCCCGGCCGGCGAGCGCGGTCGGCCTGGAGGGCGGCGCGGTCCAGCAGATCACCGGGGCCGCCGAGGCGAGCGTGGGGCTGCGGGTGCAGCGGACCGGCAGCACGACGGGGCTCAAGGACGGCACCGTCACGGGCCTGGGCGCGACGGTGAACTACGGCAACGGGGACATCGTCAACGGCCTCGTCCAGACGGACGTGTGCGCCGAACCGGGGGACAGCGGAGGCGCGTTGTTCGCCGGCGAGTCGGCCGTGGGGCTCACCTCCGGCGGCAGTGGTGACTGCACGCAGGGAGGCGAGACCTTCTTCCAGCCGGTGACCGCCGCGCTGCAGGCCACGGGTGCCGTCATCGGCGCCGGGGGCGAGGGGGCCGTCGCCCGGCGGTGACCCCGCGCGGCGGGCGAGGCCGCCGCGCCCTGAGCCGTCGTCAGGGCGCGGCGGCCTCCTGGCCTTCCGTGTCGACCCGGGGCAGGACGAGCACCCCCCAGGTGACCATCACCGCCCCGACGGCCTCCGGGACCAGCCACCACCCGGTGCGGACGCGGTCCCCGTACACCAGGATCCCCAGGGCCAGGCTGACCAGGCCCTCGCCGAGGGTGAGGGCGGGCTGGGAGGCGATGAGCGGGCCGGATTCCATGGCGTTGGCCAGCAGGAACAGGGCACAGGCCCCCGCCGCGACGAACGCGTAGGTCTGCCAGGTGGTGACGAACGCTCCGGCGCCGCGCCGGTCGAAGGTGTCGGTGGCGGACTTCATCAAGGTGGCGGTGAGGGCGTAGCCGATCGCGGAGGCCGAGCTGAAGAGGGCCGCGCGCGCCTTTCCCCGCGGGCGCGGCAGCGCGGCCAGCACGCAGAGCGCCATGGCCGCGCCGGTGGCGCAGAGGGTCACCGCCCACAGGGCGGGGGCGACGTCGGTCTGTCCGCCGGAGGGCGCGGCCGAGGCCAGGCCCACGCCGAGGCCGGCGGCGACCGCGACGGCCGCCGCCCAGCCCACCGCGGGCAGCCGCCGCCGGGAGAACGCGCCGGCGATCAGGAGGGTGAAGGGCAGCTCGGTGACGAGGATGAGCTGCACCAGGGACAGCGACCCCAGGGTCAGGGCCAGGGCCTGGCAGGCCGCGGCGCCCACGATCACGGCGATCCCGCCGAGCCAGGCCGGGCTGTGCACCAGGTGCCGCACCAGGCGGACGCTGAACGCGTCGCCGGGGGGCACGGTCCGCGCGGCCATCCGCTGCAGGACGGTGCCCGTGGCGTTGCCGGTGGCCGCGAGCAGGGCGAACAGCGCGGAGAGCAAGGCTGACACGAAGACGATCCCCCTTCCGTCGGCGCGGGTCCTGACCGCCACGGTGGCAGAGCGGCCGGGCGGTCCGGAACCGCAGCACCGCGCGAGGGTCACGGTCACGCGTTCGGCCGTGCCCGGGGCGGGGCCGGGGGCCGCACGCGCGCGACCCTGCCACTAGAATGCGATCTTTGTTCGATTGACACTCTGTGGGGGGCCACCATGAGGGCAGAACTGAGAGACACCGCGGGCGCGTTGGCCAAGCTGCTGTGGCGGGAGCACATCGTGTACCGGGACCGGGTGGGGCACGTGGTCATCCGGGGCGAGCACGTCCAGCGCTGGATCAGCCTCGCCCCCACCGGGGGCCGTGACGAGGTGCTCATCCGCGCGGGCCGCATCCTCGACGGCGGCACCACCGCGCCGGCCCGCTCGGAAGCGGTCGTGCCGCTCTCGGCAGGGACGGGCGCGCTCGCCGCGGTCTGCCGCCGGCTGCTCGCCGACGCCGCGGCCGACGCGGCGCCGAGCGCACCGGGCCGGGCGCGGGCCGCCCGGCCCCGGCGCACCGCCCGCTCCGCGCGCCCCGGCCGTCACACGGGCCTCGCCTCCTGGGTCGTCATCGCCTGCGTGGTCGCCCTGGTGGCCTTCTGCGTCCACAGCATCGTGGCGACCGGCAGGTAGGGGGGAGCACCGGGCACGGGACAGGGGTGGGACGAACGGGTGAGGGCTCGGAACCTCACCGCCGCGCCGGAGTTACTCAGAGCGCCACCCACTCGGCACAAACCCGCTCGAAAGGCCCGCCCGTGCTCAAGAAGGTACTCGCGACGCTCGCCCTCACCGCCACCGCCGCCGCGGTCGCCACCGCTCCCGCGCTCGCGGTCGGCGACGACCGGAACGTCGCGAACGGCAACGGCGCGAAGACCGGTTACGGCAACACCGTGACCGGAGGCAAGGCGAGCCCGCAGATGAGCGCGATCCAGGGCAGCCTGAACAAGCTGTGCGTGGGCGTCGGCAAGATCGGCATCCAGTCGCTCGCTCTGATCAACGTCGGCGTCCAGGACATCCCGATCCTCACGTCGCAGCAACAGCAGCAGTGCACCGACAACTCCACGATCAGCGACGGCGACGACCCGCTCGGCCACCTGGCCGACGAGATCGGCCTGCTCGCGGTCAACGGCTCCGGGAACAAGGGCTGACCCCCTTCCCGCCCGTCTCACCGGCGCCCCGCGCCCTCGTGTCGTCCCCGACCGGACGGACACGAAGGCGCGGGGTGCCGCCGTGTCCGGACGGCACCGGGGGCGCGCTCAGCCGAGCAGGAGGGCCGCGTACTGGAACTCCGGCTCCACCCAGTGCTTGCGGCAGCGGAAGCCGCACGCGTCCAGCTCGGCGAGCAGCTCGGTCAGGTCGAATTTGTGCAGCACGTCGTGGAAGAACGTCTCGCCCTCGGCGAAGTCGAGGACCGTGCCGAGCCCCGGCAGGGCGACCCGCTGCCGCCGGGTGCTGCGGATCTCGCCCCGCACCTGCCGGCGGGGGACGTCATAGACGACGTCCGGCACGAAGGCGGCGAGGTCGAAGTCCGCACCGTATTCCCTGTTCAGGTGGGTGAGGGTGTTGAGGGCGAACATCCTGCGCACCGGGCGGCCGCCGTCGAGCCCGGCCCGGTAGGCCTCGCGCACGGTGTCCACCGGCCGGTAGAGGTCCGCGCAGAGCAAGACGTGGTCGCGGGGCCGGCAGCTCGCCCGCAGGTCCCGCAGGAAATGGGTGCGCTCGGGGCGCGTCAGGCAGCCGAAGGTGCTGCCGAGCATCGCCATGAGGCGGCCGGGGCCGTCGGCGGGCAGCCACGGCAGGGCGGTGGCGAAGTCACCGTGCACCGCGGTGACCCGGGCGCCCGGAAAGCGGTCCGCGATGCGGCGGGCGGCCGTCCGCATGGGCTCCGCGCTGACGTCGATGCCGGTGTACCCGGCAAGGGCCCCGCGCCCGGCCATGGCCTCCAGCAGGAGCTCCGACTTCTGCGCGCTGCCGGCACCGAGGTCGACGAGCTCGCCCGCGTCGCAGAGCAGCGCGATCTCACCGGCGTGCGCGGACAGCAGTCTGCGTTCGGCGCGCGGGGGGTAGTAGGCGGGCAGCCGGCTGATCTCCTCGAACAGCTGTGAGCCCGTGGCGTCGTACCCGTAGCGGTGCGGGATCCGCCGGGGCCTCTCGCCCAGACCCGCCAACAGCTCTTCTGCGCCGCCGCCTCCGTCGCCGTGGACGAGGCCGACATCGGTCACCCGCATCTGTCACCACTCATCCGCGCCGCTCCCGGGGCCGCTTCCCGCTCCTTCCTACCATCCGGGCGCGCGGGGCGCGCGCGGAGCCGGCCGGCGCCGAGCCCGAACAGCAATATGTCCGCATTGCGGATATATGCTATACATCATGGTGAAGCCTGGACAGCCGCGACTCCGTCGCACGAGGGGCCCGTGGTCCCTCGTTCTGCTGTCCCCGGTCATTCTGACCGTGGTCATCGCCGGTCTGGCGTACTCCACGCCCCCGGAGATGGCCTTCAGCCGCATCCTGCCCGCCGCCCCCGCGCTCGCCGCCGCCATGTGGCCCGTGCTGCCCACCGTGCTGCTGGGGACGGTCTGCTTTCTGCTCATGATCGGCCTCAGCCTCGTCTTCCCCGACCTCGGGGTGTGGTACACGGTCGCGGGCATCGTCGCCGTCACCGTGGCGGCCGCGTACGGAAGTCACGTCCGGCTCCAGCGGGAGCAGTCCCTCTTCCAGGTCCGGCTGGTCGCCGACGCGGCGCAGCAGGTGGTCCTGAGCCCGATGCCGCGCTGCTTCGGGGGCGTCGAGATCGAGTCGCTGTACCTCGCGGCCGCCGCGGAGGCCCGGATCGGGGGCGACCTCTACGAGGTGGCCGACACGCGGTTCGGGGTGCGGCTGCTCATCGGCGACGTGCGGGGCAAGGGGCTGCCGGCGGTGGGCGCGGCCGCGGCGGTGGTCAACTCCTTCCGGGAGGCGGCCTACGACGAGCCCGACCTCGGCGGCATCGCGCGCCGCCTGGAGGCCAGCAGCACCCGTTACGGCGCCGCGTTCTCCCCCGACGACCTGATGGAGCGCTTCACCACCGCCGTTCTGGTGGAGATCCCCTACGAGGGCGGTCTCGTCAGGGTCCTCAACTGCGGGCATCCGCCGCCGCTGCTCCTGGGCCGGGACGGGCTGCGCGTCCTGAACCCCACGGCCCCCTCGCCGCTCCTGAACCTCGCGGACCTGATCGGTGATCACTACGTCATCGACACCTTCGACTTCGCCTGCGGCGACCAGCTGCTCCTCTACACCGACGGCGTCACCGAGGCCCGCGACCGCCACGGCACGTTCTTCCCGCTGGCGGACTGGATGGGGCGGCAGACCGCGGCGCACCCCCGCGAGCTGCTCGACGGGCTCTACCGCGACCTCCTCGCGTACAGCGCGGGGGGCCTCGACGATGACATCGCCGCGCTCGCGGTGCGCTGGCGCGAGAGCCCGGACCCGCTCGACAGCCGGAAGGCTCAGCCGGCATAGCCCCGGCCCGCCGCGGCACCCCGGCAGCCCGCGGGGAAGATCTTCAACGTTTCCGGTGTTGACGCCACGCACCAGTCTTCGCCCGCACTTTCCCGCACGTGACAGGAGTGGACCACCGCATGCCCAGCACCTCCTCCACCCAGGCGACCGCGCAGATCGGCGTCACCGGACTCGCCGTCATGGGCAGCAACCTCGCCCGCAACTTCGCCCGGCACGGGCACACCGTCGCCGTGCACAACCGCACCGCCGCCAGGACCACGGCCCTGATCGAAGAACACGGCCACGAGGGCGACTTCATACCCGCCACGACCGCCGAGGAGTTCGTCGCCGCGCTGGAGAAGCCCAGACGGATCGTCGTCATGGTCAAGGCCGGCGCCCCCACCGACGCCGTCATCGACGAGTTCGCGCCCCTCCTCGAAGAGGGCGACATGATCATCGACGGCGGCAACGCCCACTTCGCCGACACCCGCCGCCGCGAGCAGGCGCTGCGCGAGCGCGGCCTGCACTTCGTCGGCGCCGGCATCTCCGGCGGCGAGGAGGGCGCCCTCAACGGCCCGAGCATCATGCCCGGCGGCTCGGAGGAGTCCTACAAGGCCCTCGGGCCGCTCCTGGAGTCCATCGCCGCCAAGGCCCCGGACGGCAGCCCCTGTTGCGCCCACATCGGCCCCGACGCCGCCGGACACTTCGTCAAGATGGTTCACAACGGCATCGAGTACGCCGACATGCAGCTCATCGCGGAGGCGTACGACCTGCTCCGCACGGTGGCCGGCTACGCGCCCGGCCGGATCGCGGAGACGTTCCGCACCTGGAACACCGGCCGGCTCGACTCGTACCTCATCGAGATCACCGCTGAGGTCCTCGCCCACACCGACGCCGCCACCGGCCGCCCCTTCGTGGACGTGGTGGCCGACGAGGCCGAGCAGAAGGGGACCGGGCGGTGGACCGTGCAGACCGCGCTCGACCTGGGCGTCCCGGTCTCCGGCATCGCCGAGGCCGTCTTCGCCCGCTCGGTCTCCGGCCACACCGGCCTGCGCCGGGCCGCGCACGGCCTGCCGGGGCCGCGGCGCGAGGCCCTCGCCCCCGCCGAGGCCGAGGCGTTCGCGGCCCGGGTGGAGGAGGCCCTCTACGCGTCGAAGGTCGTCTCGTACGCCCAGGGCTGGAACATGATCAGCTCCGCGAGCGGCGCGTACGGGTGGGACATCGACCTCGGCGCGGTGGCCGGCATCTGGCGCGGCGGCTGCATCATCCGGGCCGCCTTCCTGGACCGGATCCGCAGCGCGTTCGCCGCCGAACCGGGCCTGCCCACGCTGCTGGCCGACCCGGGGTTCGCCGGGGAGATCGGACGGGCCCAGGACGCCTGGCGCTCGGTCGTGGCCACCGCCGTGGGCCACGGCGTGCCCACGCCGGGCTTCTCGGCCGCCCTCGCCTACTACGACGCGCTGCGCGCGGACCGGCTGCCCGCCGCCCTGACCCAGGGGCAGCGCGATTACTTCGGCGCGCACACCTATCGGCGTACTGACCGCGAAGGATCGTTCCACACGCTCTGGGGCGGGGACCGCGGCGAGGAGCGCACCGGCTGAGACCGGCCGGGCCACCGGGGAAAGTCGCTGGTGGGGGCGGTGCCACGGGCTGAAGCGGCCAAGTACGGGAAGGCGCCGGGCAGGTGGGAAGTACGTAAATCTCCCCACCTGCCGGTTCTGTCCGGACCTGCGTCTTAGCAGGTCAGAAAGGGGTTGCGGGGACCCTTGGCATAGACCCGGCGAAGGGAGTGGGCTTAACTTATGCGCTATGACCTCCCCCCGCAGCACCTACGGCGGTGGCTACTACGCCTCGCCGTCGTTCCCGGACACCCCCATCTACGACAGCCTGGTCGCCGAGCGGGGCACTCCGCAGATCGCGCCCATCCGGGTGTCGTCCCCGTACGACGGCGGGAGCCAGCTGCCCGCCCTCCCCGCGCTGCCCTCCGGCCCCTCCGCCGGTCAGGCGCCCCAGGGCGGTTACGCCGGCCAGGCGCCGCAGTACGGCCACCCGGGCGGTCAGCAGCCCGGCGGCCTCCAGCAGGCGCCCGCGCCGTACATCCCGCAGCAGGGGGCGCCCCGCGGCTACCCCGGCCCGCAGCAGTACCAGCAGCCGCGGCCCGCGGCGGCCGGCCCGACCGGGTACGACGCGATGCGCCCGGTCGCCCCCCGCCCGGCGCCCGCCCCGTACGAGGACCCGTACAACCGGCAGCAGTACCCGAACCAGGGGAGCTACTGACCGCCCTGTGATCGATTCGGCCCGGGGTTTGCCGTTCGGCGGCCCGAGCCGAATGGCAGGATGGCCCCATGCCGACGCCTGTCCTGACCGCGATCCACTTCTACCCCGTCAAGTCGATGGCGGGGTGCGCGCCCGACGAAGCCGCGGTGGAGCCGTGGGGCCTCGCCGGGGACCGGCGGTGGATGGTGTCCGACGAGAGCGGGCTGCTGATAACCCAGCGGCAGCAGCCGAGACTCGCGCTGGCCTCGTCCCGGCCGCTGCCGGGCGGCGGCGTGCGGATCGACGCCCCCGGGGTCGGGGCGCTGGACGTCGCGGTGCCGGAGCCGGCCGGGGGCGCCGGCACGGTCACGGTGCAGGTGTTCCGGGACAAGGTCGAGGCGGTGCCCGCCGGGGCCGCCGCGGACGCGTGGGTCAGTGAGTTCCTGGGCCGGGAAGCCCGGCTCCTCCACCTGGACGACCCGGGCCGGCGCCGCCCGATCGACCCCGACTACTCCCGCCCCGGGGAGACCGTGAGCTTCGCCGACGGCTATCCGCTGCTGCTCACCGCGCTCTCCTCCCTCGCCACCCTCAACTCCCTGATAGCCCGGACCGATCTCGCCCACGAGACGCCGCTGCCGATGGACCGCTTCCGGCCCAACGTCGTCGTGGACCACACCGACCCCTGGGCCGAGGACGGCTGGCGGCGCGTCCGCATCGGCGAGGTGACCTTCCGGGCCGTGAAGCCCTCCGGCCGCTGCGTCGTCACCACCGTCGACCAGCGAACGGCCGTGCGGGGCAAGGAACCGCTGCGGACGCTCGCCCGGGAGCACCGCATCGGCAAGGCGGCCGTCTTCGGCCAGAACCTCATCCCCGAGCACACCGGGATCCTGCGCGTCGGTGACGAGGTCGAGATCCTCGCCTGACCGCGGCCGGCCCCGGGCCCGGCCGCAGTCCCTCCCCCACCCGCACGCCACCCGTCAACGCACCGCCGTGAACGGCATCCGGAGGGGGTGACTTTGCTCTCTCTGCCGTCTTCCTCCGCATGCGATGCCCTGTGTGAGGTATTTACGGACGCGGAAGGGGGTGAGCGCGGTGCGCGCGACGCGATTCGGATGGCGGTGGCGCCGCAATCCGCTGCGCCGCCCGACCGATGTCCTGGAGGCATGGGTCGGAGTGGCCTCGGTGACGCTGGTGATGCTGGCCGGTCCGTCCGCCGGCTGGGCGACGGGCTCGCTCGCCCACGGCGCGCTCCAGCAGACGGTGCGGGAACAGCACCGCCACCGGCACCTGGTGACCGCGACGGCCGTGCGCAGCCTGCCGGGCCGGGCCCCCGGGACCGACGGCGAGAGCGCGGCGAGCCGCGAGGGGCACCACCGGGTGGTCGCCCACTGGCCCTGCCCGGACGGCGGGAAGTGCTCCGGGGTGGTCGCCGTCCGCCGGCCCGCGCCCGCCGGATTCCGGTTCCCGCTGTGGACCGACGACGGCGGGCGGGTCTCGGGCCGGCCCATGGACCGGGAGACCGCCGTGATCCACGCGGTGCTCGCGGGCGTCGCCACGGCCGCCGGGGTGGGCGGTCTGGTCGACGGCGCCCGGCGGCTCGTCGTATGGCGGCTCACGCAGCGGCGGTACGCCCGCTGGGACCGCGCGTGGCGCCAGGCCGCGCACACCTGGGGCCGGGCGGGCGCGGGCAGCTGACCGGTCAACTCCCGTGGCCCGCGCGCGCTACGGTGGTCCGGCCGGGCACACCCGTCCCGGCTGTACACACGCACAAGGTGGGGGCGCAGCAGCACCATGGCACAGGGCTCGGTCCAGGTGACGCACACCGGTTCCTCGCGTTGGCGACGGCGCACCGGCGAATACGACTCCCTCGTCTCGGCCCTGGAGGCGGCGGCGGACGGCGACGTCCTGTCCGTGGCGCCCGGCACCTACCAGGAGAACCTGGTGGTGACCCGGGCCGTCACCCTGCGCGGCGCCGAGGGCTCCCGCGGCGTGGTGCGGATCGCCCCGGCGGACGGCGTCGCGCTGACGGTGCGGGCGTCCGCGGCGCTGCTGGACCTGCACATCGAGGGTCAGGACGCGGCCGCCCCCGCGCTGCTGGTCGAGGGCGGGGCGCCGGAGCTGGCGGACCTGCGGATCACCACCCGCTCCGCGGTGGGCATCGAGGTGCGCGGGGGTGCGCGGCCGACGGTCCGGCGCTGCCTGGTCGACAACCCCGGCGGGGTCGGCATCGGCGTGCTGGAGGGCGCGAGCGGCGTGTTCGAGGACTGCGAGGTGGTGGCGGCGGGCCAGTCGGGCGTCTCGGTGCGCGGCGGCGCCCATCCGCGGCTGGAGCGCTGCCGGGTGCACCACGCTTCGGGTGCGGGGCTGTCGCTGACGGGTGAGGGCACGTCCCTGGAGGCGATCGGCTGCGAGGTGTACGAGGTGCGGGGCGCCGGGGTGCAGGTGGCGTCGCGCGCGTCCGGGCACCTCACCGACTGCCAGGTGCACCGCACGTCCGGCGACGGCGTGACCCTGGACACCGACGCCGTGCTGGCCCTGGTGGACTGCGACATCCACGACGTCCCGGAGAACGGGGTCGACCTGCGCGCGCGTTCGGTGCTCTCGATGGCCCGCACGGCGGTGCACCGGTTCGGGCGCAACGGCCTGTCGGTGTGGGACCCGGGCACCCGGGTGGAGGCCGACGGGTGCGAGATCCACGACAGTACCGGCGACTACCCGGCGGTGTGGGTGAGCGACGGGGCGACGGCGGTCCTCGACTCCTGCCGGGTCCGTGAGGTGCCGGACGCGCTGTTCGTGCTGGACCGGGGGTCGAGCGTGGCCGTCGTGGACAGCGACCTCGGCCAGGTCCGCAACACCGCCGTGTCGGTGAGCGACGGAGCGACCGCGCAGCTGGAGGGCTGCCGCATCAGGGACGCGGCGACGGGCGCCTGGTTCCGCGACCACGGCAGCGGCGGCGTGCTGGCGGACTGCACCATCGACGCGACCGCGACGGGCGTCATCGTCACCAAGGGGGCCGACCCCACCGTCGAGCGGTGCACGGTGAGTTCGCCGGTGGAGGCGGGGTTCTACGTGTCCGCGGGCGGCCGGGGGACCTTCCACGACTGCCGGGTGACGGGCAGCAGCGGCTACGGCTTCCACGTCATCGACGGCTGCCGTACGACGCTGACCCGGTGCCGTACGGAGCGGTGCGCGCGCGGCGGTTACGAGTTCGCCGAGGACGGCACGGTCAGCGAGGGCTGTACGAGCGACGAGAGCGCGGCCTCCCCGGTGGGGGCCCCGGTGTCCGTGGGGCGGGCCGCCTGCGCGCCGGTGGTGACGCGGGCCGTCCCGCGGGTGGCCGGGCCGCCGGTCCGGGTGCCGGTGCAGCGCGTCCCGGACGAGGCCGCTCCGGCCGCGCCGGCCGAGGAGGAGCGGCCCGCGGCGACGGTGCTCGGGGAACTCGACGCGCTGGTGGGCCTGGAGAGCGTCAAGCGTGAGGTGCGCGCCCTGACCGACATGATCGAGGTGGGACGGCGCAGGCAGGAGGCGGGCCTCAAGGCCGCTTCCGTGCGGCGGCACTTGGTGTTCACCGGCTCCCCCGGCACGGGCAAGACGACGGTGGCCCGCCTGTACGGGGAGATCCTCGCCTCGCTCGGGGTGCTGGAGCGCGGGCACCTGGTGGAGGTGTCGCGGGTGGATCTGGTGGGCGAGCACATCGGGTCCACGGCCATCCGCACCCAGGAGGCGTTCGACCGGGCACGGGGCGGGGTGCTGTTCATCGACGAGGCGTACGCCCTCTCCCCCGAGGACTCCGGGCGGGACTTCGGCCGGGAGGCGATCGACACGCTGGTGAAGCTGATGGAGGATCACCGGGAGGCGGTCGTGGTGATCGTCGCCGGGTACACCGCGGAGATGCGGCGCTTCCTGACCGTCAACCCCGGGGTGGCGTCCCGGTTCTCCCGCACGATCACCTTCGGCGACTACGCGCCCGAGGAGCTGCTGCGCATCGTGGAGCAGCAGGCGGAGGAGCACGAGTACCGGCTCGGGGCGGGGGCTTCCGAGGCGCTGCTGGCGTACTTCACGGCGATCCCCAAGGGGCCCGCGTTCGGCAACGGCCGCACCGCCCGCCAGACCTTCGAGGCGATGGTCGAGCGGCACGCGGGGCGGGTGGCGCAGCTGCCCGACCCGAGCACCGACGATCTCACGCTGCTCTACCCGGAGGATCTGCCGGCGCTGTCCTGAGCGGGCAGGCGGGCCAGGAGCGCGGCGCGTTCCCGGGCGAACGCGGGGTCCTCCTGGTAGTGGGAGTGACCGAGGACGGGTGCGGGCAGCGGGTGTTCGGCGGTCCGCCCGTAGGACAGGGGGTCTCTGAGGGGGCCGCAGTCGACTTCGGGGCCCGTGCCGGCGGGGAGGCGGACGGGGCCGCCGATGGGGTCGGTGAGCCGCCAGAGGTTGCGCCAGCAGCGGATGCCGCCGTGCAGGTCGGTGAGCTGTTCGGGGCCGAAGTAGGCGGGGAACCAGCGCCCGTAGAGGCGCTCCAGGGGCGAGCCGTGGGTGAGCAGGGCGACCCGGCCGCGGGCCTCGGGGGTGAGCTGCCAGACGGCGGCGGCCGCGAGGACGCTGCCCTGGGAGTGGCCGGAGATGACGAGCCGTCCTCCGGTGTGCTCGGTCCAGGTCTGCATGCGCCAGGTGAGGTCGGGGACGGCGCGCTCCGCGTAGCACGGTGGTGCGAAGGGGTGGGCGGCACGCGGCCAGAAGGTGCCGACGTCCCAGAGGATGCCGATGGTGCGCCGGGCCGCGGGGTCGCGGTAGGCGCGCCGGCCCCAGGTGAGCAGGAGGACGAAGGCCGCTCCGACGAGCCACGAGCCGAGGGCCTGCGCGGTCTGCGCGGTGTTCTCGACGATGCCGGGCGTGCCTTCGGCCGCTTCCCCGGGGACGTCCCGGGTGGTCCAGGAACCGGCGACCGCGCAGGCGCCGAGGGTGAGCGACAGGGCCGCCGCGGCGCCGACGATCCAGGGGGCGGAGTCGGTGAGCCCGGCGCGGGCGATGACACCGGCGATGACGCCGGTGCGGGTGGCGTCGGGCCGCTCGCCGGGATAGCCGTCGGGGACCGTGCGCAGGATGCTCCGGCGCACGCGCAGGGCGCGTACAAAAAGGTGGAGGGCGAGCAGGAGCAGGGCCACGAGGAGCGGGGGGATGACGGCGGCCTGCCAGGAGAGCAGGACGGGCGGGCCGTCGATCGGGCCGTCGCCCATGCCCGGGGTGGCGCGCCCGTCGAGCCAGTCGGCGATCCGCTGGGCCACGCCGCCGGACATGACGCCGCCGAGGGCGCAGGCGAGCATGGCGACGGCGGGCCCGGCGAGCCCGCCGAGCGGGGTGCGGGCGACGGGGGCCGCGCGGTGGAGCCGGCGGGCGGCGAGGGCCAGGAGGACGACGAGGGCGCCCTGGGCGAGGACGAGCAGGCCGAAGGCGCGGTCGCCGGGCAGCATGCCGTGGGAGACCCAGCCGGGGCGGCTCCAGGCGGCGTGCACGGCGGCGAGCACCAGCAGGAGGAGGGCGGCCGCCGGGAGACCGCGCACGGTCGCGCGGTCGGTGGCGCCGTCGGCGGTGCGCTCGCTGCGCCCGCGGCGGCAGACGGCGGCCAGCACGAGGAGGGCGGCCGCGCCCAGCGCGGCGGCCAGTGCCCAGCCGGTGGCGTCGAGCGCGCCGCTGCCGCCCTGGGCGCGGTCGTAGCGGGTGGCGGCCTGGGCGAGGGCGGCGGCGATCGTCAGGAGGGCCGCCGCGGTGTGGGCGGCGCGGAGCCGGGCCACGATGCGGCGGCCGTACCAGAAGCCCGGCAGGCACAGGGCGGGGCGGTGGGCGCCGGGCTCGGGGCCGCAGGCGTCGGCGGTGGTGTCCGCGGGCTGCTGCGACTCGTAGGCGCTCCAGGTGCGGTGCGAGAGGAGCCAGAGCAGGCCCGTCAGCGCGGCGGGCACGACGGCGGCCAGGGCGAGCCGGCGGCCCGGCTGGCTCCACCAGCCGCCCCGGGCGGGCGACATGAAGCCGAGCCAGTCCTTGCCCGAGGCGCACGCGGGGGTGCCCGCGCACTGCCAGGCCGTCAGGTCGAGGGTGACTTCGCAGACGGCGGCCGTGAGGAGGACGGTGAGGCTGAGGGCGACGAGCCGGACCAGCAGGCCGTAGGCCCGCGCGGTCCGCCCGTGGCTCTCCGCCGTGGGCCGCATCCAGTGGGCGAGGTTGACGACCATGAAGGGCAGCAGGACCAGCCACAGGGCGCGCGAGCCGTTGCCCGAGGTGAGGTGGGACCAGACGTACGCCTCGCGGACGGGCTCGTCCCGGTAGTCCTCCGGGCGCGACTCGGCGTCGCGGTCGGCGGCGCAGCGGTGGATGCCGGCGGTGTTGTCGCCGGTGACGCGCTCGGTGCGCGGGTCTGCGAGCATGCCGGAGGCGGTGGCGCCGCCGACGCCGTGGACGAGGAGCTCCAGGGCGAGTTCGGGCGCGCGCGGCGCTGCGGCCGCCGGGGGCCCCGGGGCCTTCGCGGGCCGTGGCGTCGGCGTATCGGGCTGGTCCGTCGTGGTCACCGCGTCCCCCGCTTCCGGTGTGGCTGCCGCTTCCAGAATCGTGCCTCAGGGCACTGACATCGGCCCGGCGGGCGCGGGTGAGGCTCAAATGTGATGCGCCGAAAGCAACACGGCCGATGTCACAGGTGCGTGGGAGGATGAGCGGGCACGAGCGGCGGTGGCTGATCGGAAGGGACGGGCCCGGGTGAGCGATAACCAGAATCTCCTGGCGGAGCAGCGGCGGGCCCTGATCCTCGACGAGGTCAGACGGCACGGCGGCGTCCGTGTCAACGAGCTGACGCGCAAGCTCAATGTGTCGGACATGACGGTCCGTCGTGATCTGGACGTGCTGGCCCGGCTGGGTGTGGTGGAGAAGGTGCACGGGGGTGCCGTGCCGGTCGCGGAGGCGATGGCGCACGAGCCGGGCTTCGAGGCGAAGTCGGCCCTGGAGCCGACGGCCAAGGAGGAGATCGCGCGGGCGGCCGCGCGGATGGCCGCGCAGGGCGGCGCGATCGCCCTGGCCGGCGGGACGACGGTGTTCGCCCTCGCCCAACGCCTGGTGGACATCCCGGATCTGACGGTGGTGACGAACTCGGTGCGGGCCGCCGACGCTTTTCACTGCGCCCAGTGGAACACCTCGGCGGCGGGGCCGGTGGCCCGGCCGGGGGCGGCGACGGTGGTGCTGACGGGCGGGGTCCGCACTCCGTCGGACACGCTGGTCGGGCCGGTCGCGGACGCCGCGATCCGCTCGCTGCACTTCGATGTGCTCTTCATCGGGGTGCACGGCATATCCATGGAGGCGGGGCTGTCCACGCCGAACCTCGCGGAGGCGGAGACCAATCGTCATTTCGTGCGGTCCGCGCGGCGCGTGGTGGTCCTCGCGGACCACACCAAGTGGGGGACGGTGGGCCTGAGTTCCTTCGCCTCTCTGGACGAGGTGGACACGCTGGTCACGGACGCGGGGTTGCCGGTGTCGGCGCGTGCGCAGATAGCCGAGCGGCTGCCGGAGCTGGTGGTGGCGGGGGATCTGAGCGCCGTCTCGGAGATCCGGGACGGCCGGACAGGCGCCGCCGACGCCCACTAGGGTGTGCCGCGCCCGGCCTTCAGCCTGATCCGATGGGGTGCGACTTCGCCATGGCACACCGACTCCGCCCTGTGGGGCTCGACTTCCTCGACTCCGCCCCGCTGCGGCTGGACTTCACCACGCTCGCGGCCGCCGCGCCCGAGCAGGTCTACCGCGCGCTGGCCGACGACGTGGCCGGCTGGACGCGCTGGTTCGGCGCGGTGACGCTGGCGCGGCCGCTGGAGACCGAGGGCCGCGGGGGCCGGGAGGTCCGTTTGGTGGGCGGCGCCCGTTTCCTGGAGACGGTGGTGGCGGCGGAGGCCCCGCGGCGGTACGCCTACCGGGGGGACGTGACGAACGTCCCCGGGCTGCGGGCGCTGCTGGAGGACTGGCGGCTGTACCCGGCCGGCCGGGGCACGGTCGTCAGGTGGACGTTCGCGGCGGACCTGCCGGGGCCCGTGCGGCTGGCGGTGGGGCTCGGCAGGCCCGGCATGGGGCACGCGTTCCGCGCGGCGGTGCGTTCCCTGGACCGGCGGCTGGCGGCCATACGGGGCGGGGCGGGCTGACCGTCAGCCGGTCCAGTGGCCGGTGGCCAGGAAGGTGTGGACGGTCCGCAGGTAGGGGCCGATGTCCAGGCCCTGTTCGGCGAGCCACGCGTCGGAGTAGTACTTGTCGAGGTAGCGGACGCCCGGGTCGCACATGAGGGTGACGACGCTTCCCTTGTGCCCCGCCCCGGCCATCTCGGCGACGATCTTGAGGGCGCCCCACAGCCCGGTGCCGGTGGAGCCGCCCGCCTTGCAGCCCACCACCTCGTCCAGGACGCGCACGGCGGCGACGCTCGCGGCGTCGGGGACCTTCATCATCCGGTCGATGGCGCCCGGGACGAAGCTGGGCTCCATGCGGGGCCGCCCGATGCCCTCGATGCGGGAGCCGCGGTCGCTGACCGCGTGGGGGTCGTGGGTGCGCCAGCCGTCGAAGAAGCAGGAGTTCTCGGGGTCGGCGACGCAGACGCGGGTGTCGTGCCGCATGTAGCGCACGTAGCGGGCGATGGTCGCGGAGGTGCCGCCGGTGCCCGCCGTCGCGACGATCCAGGTGGGCACGGGGTGGCGTTCGCAGCGGAGCTGGCTGTAGATCGACTCGGCGATGTTGTTGTTGCCGCGCCAGTCGGTGGCCCGTTCCGCGTAGGTGAACTGGTCCATGTAGTGGCCGCCGGTCCGCTCGGCGAGGGCGGCCGCTTGCTCGTACATCGTCCGCGGGTCGTCCACGAAGTGGCACTGCCCGCCGTGGAGCTCGATCAGGCGGGTCTTCTCGCGGCTGGTGGTGCGCGGCATGACGGCGATGAAGGGCACGCCGACGAGGCCGGCGAAGTATGCCTCGGAGATGGCGGTGGAACCGCTGGACGCCTCGACGACGGGGGCGTCGGGGCGGATCCATCCGTTGCACAGCCCGTAGAGGAAGAGCGAGCGGGCGAGGCGGTGCTTGAGGCTGCCGGTGGGGTGGGTGGATTCGTCCTTGAGGTAGAGGTCGACGCCCCACTCCCCGGGCAGCGGGAAGCGCAGCAGGTGGGTGTCGGCCGAGCGGTTCGCGTCGGCCTGGACCTTGCGGACCGCTTCGTTGAGCCAGGCCCGGTGGGCCGGGTCGCTGCGGTCGATGTCGAGCGTGGGGGCGGCGGAGCCGCGGGGATCCTCTCCCGCCGCGCCGGTCGCTCCCGTGTCCATGGTGCTGTTCACGGCGCTCCTCACGATGGTCGGCCAGGCCCCCGCGGAACACTCGGACCTTTCGATCATAAGTGGGCACTGGTGCGTGAGCCGCGCCACAGGCAGACTGCGCACCAGGCACAGGAATCAGCCGGGGAGGCGGTTGCCGTGGCGGAGCCGGAGTTCAACGCGACCGGGGTGCGGATCGAGCGGTTCCTCCGCTCTCTGACCCGGGCGGGGCAGGTGAAGATCAAGGACGGCAGGCTCGAGCTGCTGACGAGCTACGGGCGGGAGATCGACAGCGCGCCGGTGGACTCGGTCGACGCGGGCCGGCCGTGGTTCGCGGCGGGGGACCGGGCGCGGGCGACCGTGAACGGCACGCGGTACGTGCTGACCCTGGGCGGGGCCGGCGATGCCCCCGTGGAGTCCGGGGCGTCCGCGGTCCGGCGGTTCCTGGAAGCGGTCCGCTCCGCGCGAGGCGGGGACGCCGGGGGCTGAAGGTGCTGGAGTTGCGCGGACGGCCGCCGGAGCCGACCCTTGACTCGTAGCAGCATCACTGAGGGGTCACCGGCGGTGACGCTCCGGATCGGCTCGGGCCGGCCGGCGCGCCGTCAACACCGCCGCCGGACCGGGCCCAGCGCGTGTCAGAACGCCTATCTGCATCAGGCTAGCCCTACTTCTTCAGGGAGTCGCAGCCGTGATCAGTCGACCGAACAAACACTGCACCGTAGAGCTCCAGGCTCTCCCCCCGCGGATCGGCCAGGTCCGAAGAATCGTATCTGCGCAACTGCGCTACTGGCATCTCGACCAGCTCATCGACTCCGCGGCACTCGGCGTCACCGAACTGCTGACCAACGTGCACCGCCACGCGGAACCCGACAAGCGCTGCACGGTCGAGATCGACCTCGTACTGGACCAGCTCACCGTCTCGGTACGCGACCACGACCCCCGGCTCCCCCGCCTCGCGGACAACGACGCCGGCAGCACCCACGGCCGCGGGCTCGCCCTCGTCGCCGCGTTCAGTTCGAGCTGGGGGGTGCAGGAGCGGCACGACGGCGGCAAGGTCGTCTGGTTCGCGCTCGACGTCCCCGGGACCAAGGCCGCCGCCCAGCGGGGCCGGGCCGGCCTGCCCACGGTCACGTTCGGCCGGCCCGCCCTCGAACTGTCCACCTTGCAGGAGCCCGTCCTCGTCGAGCCCCCGGTGCCCGTCCGGGCGGCGGCCCTGCACGACCGCGCCCCCGTCCGCTCCGCCGTTCCCGGCTGACCGGACGGGGGGACCCACCCCGGCGGGAGCGGCGCGCCACGGCGCGCCGCCCGCAGGGTGCTTCCGGAGCCCCGCGGCCGTGGGTGCCGCCGGCGGCCGTCGCCCGCGACGCGGGCGGCTCGGAGGTCAGCCGAGCGCCGCCAGCGGGTCGTCCAGGACGGGCTGCCAGGCTGCTTCCGCGGCGCCGATCAGGCTGTTGTGATCGAGGGTGCAGGAAAGGATCGGCACGCTGCCGCTGCGGCCCCACAGGCTGCGGTCGGCGACGACGGCCCGCAGCCGCTCCGGGTCGGCTTCCAGCAGCTCGCGGTGGAGACCGCCGAGGATGACGCGGTCCGGGTTGAGGATGTTGACCAGTCCCGCGAGCCCGAGCCCGAGGCGGTCGATGAGCAGCTCGGCGGCGGCTCGAACGGAGGGGTCGGAGGGGCCGGAGGGCTCCGCGGGGGCGGAGGAGTCGGAGGGGCGCGCGTACTCGGAGCGGAGCAGGTCGCGGGACTGCTGGAGCAGGGAGACCTCGGGGCCGGGGTCCCGGCCGGCCGCGGTGAGGAACGCGAGCGGGTCGGCTTCGACGTCCAGGCAGCCGCGGCTGCCGCAGTGGCACGGCAGGCCCGCGGGGTTGACGGTGAGGTGGCCGACCTCCAGGGCCAGGCCCGAACTTCCGCTGTGCAGCCTGCCGTCGAGGACGAGGGCGCCGCCGACGCCCCGGTGGCCGGTGGCGACGCAGAGCAGGTGCCGGGCGCCGCGGCCGGCTCCGTGACGGTGCTCGGCCAGGGCGGCGAGGTTGACGTCGTTGCCGGTGACCCCGGTGGCGGGGGCGCCACCGGGCCCGGCGACGCCCGCCTTGGCCAGGGCCTCGGTGAAGAGCGCGCGGACGGGGGCGCCCGCGGTCCACGACAGGTGCAGCGGGTTGAGGGCCGTGCCCTCCGGTTCGGCGACGGCCGAGGGGACGGCGAGCCCGGCGCCCAGGCAGCGGCGGCCGGTCTCGCGCAGCAGCCCGGCACCGGCCTCGACGACCGCGTCGATGATCCGCGCCGGGTCCGCGGGCACGGTCATGCAGCCGGGGGCGGTGGCGACCATCCGGCCGCCCAGCCCCACGAGGGCGGCGCGGAAGCCGTCGGCGTGGATCTGCGCGGCGAGGACGACGGGCCCGTCCGGGTCGACGGCGAGCCGGTGCGAGGGCCGGCCCTGGGAGCCCGCGGCCGCTCCGGGGCGCGCGTCGACCTGGATGAGCCCGAGCGCCTCCAGCTCGGCGGCGACGGCTCCGGCGGTCGCGCGCGTCACCCCGAGTTCGGCGGTGAGCACCGCGCGCGTGGGGGCGCGCCCGGTGTGTACGAGCTCCAGGGCCGGGCCGAGGGCACCGCGGCCCCGCTCCAAACGTGTTGTCCGAGTCTGGGTCACCCCCCTATTCTGACTTTGTGCCGACGCTAAACAAAATACGGACGGCCCTTGAGGGCCGAAAGGCCGCCCATCCGGCCGAACCCGCCCTCCGCCGCCTCCGTACCGCCCTGACGTTCTTCTTCGCCCTCGACGGCCTGCTGTTCGCCGGCTGGGTGGTCCGCATCCCCGCGATCAAGGAGCAGACCGGTGCCTCCGCGGGCTCCCTCGGGCTGGCCCTGCTCGGCGTGTCGGCCGGCGCGGTCGCCACCATGATGGTGACGGGCCGGCTGTGCCACCGGTTCGGCAGCCACCCGGTGACGGTCGTCGCCGGGGTGCTGATGTCCCTGGGGATCGCCCTGCCGCCGCTGACGCACTCGCCCTTGCAGCTGGGTCTGGTGCTGCTGGTGTTCGGCGCCGCCTACGGGGGCATCAACGTGGCCATGAACAGCGCGGCCGTCGACCTCGTCGCGGCGCTGCGCAGGCCGGTGATGCCGAGCTTCCACGCCGCGTTCAGCCTGGGCGGGATGGTCGGCGCGGGGCTCGGCGGGCTGGTCGCCGGACAGCTGTCCGTCACCCGTCATCTGCTGCTCCTGTCCGTCGCCGGGCTCGCCGTCAGCGCGGTCGCGGGCCGGGCGCTCCTCGCGCACCCGGCGCCGCGGGCGGAACGGCCTGCGGCGGCTGCCGCGCCGGCCGCCGGGCCGGGCGCCACGTCGGCCGCCGGGCCGGGCGGGCGGTCCGGGCGCGCCCGGAAGCTGGTCGTCGTCTTCGGGCTGATCGCCTTGTGCGACGCCTACGGTGAGGGCGCCCTCGCGGACTGGGGTGCCCTCCACCTCCAGCAGGACCTCGGCGCCCGGGCGGGCGTGGCGGCCGCCGGCTACTCCGTCTTCGCGCTCACCATGACCATCGGGCGTCTTTCCGGTACCGCGCTCCTCGAACGTCTCGGCCAGACCAAGACGCTCGTCCTGGGCGGGGCGACGGCGGGAGTGGGCATGCTGCTCGGCTCGCTCGCCCCGACGGTCTGGGCGGCCCTGGCGGGCTTCGCGATCACCGGGATCGGCCTGGCCAACATCTTCCCGGTCGCGATCGGGCGGGCCGGCGAGCTGGCGGGCCCGAGCGGGGTGGCCGCGGCCTCCACGTTCGGCTACGGCGGCATGCTGATCGGGCCGCCCGCGATCGGGTTCCTCGCGGACTGGTTCTCGCTGCCCTCCGCCCTGACGACGGTCGCGGCGCTGGCGGGCATCGCGGCACTGATCGCGTACGCCACCCGAAACATGGCGCGGGCGGCGGTTCGCTGACGGCGGGGGCGTTGTCAGTGGTGGCTGCCAGAATCCGGGCATGGGGTCTTCCGTACGCGCGAAGCGCTGGATGCCGACGGGGAGATGCCCGCCGACGCCGTCGGGTGCGGGGGTGGTCCCGGGATGCGGGGCCGCGTCGACTTTCCGGCCCGGCGGGTCCCGCGCGTGCGGGGTGGCCCCGGCAAGTCCGCCGCCTCCGGGCCGTGGTGAGGTGGTCCCCGCGCGTGCGGGGGGGTTCCATCGGCGCCGACACCACGCCAGCCGAGGTGGAGTGGCCCCCGCGCTTGCGGGGGTGGCCCCAGCCACCAGTTGGGAGTGGGGATGGCGGCCGAGTGGTCCCCGCGCGTGCGGGGGTGGTCCCGGTGCGCATGGCCTCGGCCTGCTCGCTTTCAGGTGGTCCCCGCGCGTGCGGGGGTGGTCCCAGTTGCGCAACGCGGACACCCCACGACGAGTCGTGGTCCCCGCGGATGCGGGGGTGGTCCCGGGGCCCGCTGTCTCGGGCTCATCACGCCATGGTGGTCCCCGCGCACGCGGGGCTCGGTGCCGGCGTGCCCGCGTGGCGGGGCCGCGATCCGAGGCCCCGTCGGGCGGGCGCGCCGGTGGGTCGCCCGGCCCGAGCCGGAGTGCTGGATCTGCTTTCCGCCGCCGTCGCCCCTGGGGCTGAGATGGCGGTCGGCGGCAGGTTCTCCTCGCGGGCGAGTTCGTCACCGGCGGCGTGGGCCGCTTCGCGGCGCGGAGCGTTCTGGCGAGCGTTCCGTAGAAGGCGAGCCGGACGCGCCCGCGTCGGCGCTGTACCTGACGCTGTGGCGCAGGCGGCCGCATGACACCGTGAGTGTCATGGGAGACGCGTCCATCGCGGGCCGTGGCAAAAGCGCCCGGTCGTTGGATGACACGTGCGGCGGAAGGGGAGGGTGAGGCCCGGTGAGCAGGGCACAAGAGGGCTGGACCTGCGCCGGGGTGCGGTGGAAACCCGACGGGCCGGCGCTGGCCTGGCTGCACCCCGCACACGGGGAACGCATCTCCCCGCTGCCCCCGGGGCGGCCCCTGGCGTTCACCACGGGCGCCGCGCGGCGGTGCGTCGGGGTGCGCAGAAGCGGTCGGCACACCCCGTGCCCGGCGGCAGCGGAAGTGCCGGCCCCGGCCGTCTCCGCCCAGTGCGCCCCGTGCGCGCGCCTGGACCGCTCGCACTCGGTGGCCGCAGACACCGCGCTCGACGATCCGCGCCCGTACGACGTCTATCTGGCGTGGTTCGGCCCCGGCCTGATCAAGGTCGGGATCACGGCCGCGGAGCGCGAGGGGGTCCGGCTGCTCGAACAGGCCGCCCTGTCGTACGCGCTGCTGGGGCGCGGCCCGCTGATGGCGGCCCGCCGCGCGGAGGCGGTGCTCGGCACGGCTCTCGCGGTGCCGGACCGTTTCCCGTACGCGGCCAAGCGGGCCGCCCGCCATCCGCTGCCGCCCCGGGAGCTGCGCACGGCGGAGCTGGCCGGGCTGCACGAACGGGCGCTCGGGCTGGCCGGCCTGCCGGAGTCGCTGGCCGTGCGGGCCTTCGCGCCCGTGCACCACGACGCGCTCTTCCACCTGGACCGGCTCCGGCCGGGTCACGGTGTGATCGAGCTGTCCGCCGGTTGCACGGTTTCGGGCGCGGTGGCGGCGGTGGCGGGCCCCGATCTGTACCTGGACGCGGAGGACGGCCGTCTGCTCCTGGCCGACGCCCGGCAGCTGGCCGGCTGGCCCCTGCTCGCCGCGGCCCCGGGGGCGGCCACGACGGCGGCGGTACGGCCGTCCCGCCCGGAACCGGACGGGCCGGAGGCGCTGTTCTGAACGGACGCCTGGGAGGAGCTTCATGGCGGTTCAAGGTAGGGGCTCCCGCCCTCCAGGCGCCGGCCGCCAGGCATGCACGCACCACAGCAGCCGGTGGCCCGATGTGATCCGCTCCGGGAGCGGCGGCAGCCACGGGCAGCGGCCCTCGGCCAGGTCGTCGGCCCCGTACGCCTCGTACCGCAGGCCGAGGCCCCGGAGGAGGTCGCCGGGGTCCCCGACGAAGCCGACGAACGGCGAGCCGCGCCCGGTCATGTGGGCCAGGAACCCCGCATAGCGGGGGTCGTCGCGGAAGGCCAGGTCGGGGACGTCGAAGACCAGGTGCGAACCGGGCGCTCCCAGGGCGTCGATCTCCGCCGCCAGGGCGAGGGCCGCGGGGCGGTGCAGGTAGTAGAAGAGCCCTTCCGCGATCCACACGGTCGGGCGTGCCGCGGTGAATCCCGCCGCGCGGAGCGCCTCCGCCCACGGCCCCCGCAGGTCGGCTTCGACCGCCACCCGGCGGCAGGTGGGCCGCACTCCCGCCGCGGACAGGGTCCGTTCCTTGGCGGTCAGCTGGCCGGGCAGGTCCAGTTCGTAGAAGGTGAAGTCCGGCCCGAGGCCGGCCCGGTAGGCGCGGGTGTCGCCGCCCGCCCCCAGGCTCACTGCCTGCCGCACGCCCTCGGCGGCGGCCCGTCGGAGCACCTCGTCCCCGAAGCGCCCGCGCCCGATCATGATGCCGATGGGCGCGCCCACGGCACGCAGGCGGGCGACCCCCGCGCGGGCGGCGTCATCGGCGAGCAGGTGGGCGTACGGGTCGGCGAGACAGCGGTCCGGACGCTCGTACTCCTCGGCCCGGACAGCCGCCATCCAGTCGCTCGTTCCGCGGACGGCACCGTCGTCCACCGTGGCGGCCATGAGCATCACCTGAGCTCGCGTAGACGCCTACCGAGTGTAGGCAGGAGGGGCGAGAACAAGCCACCGGCTACGTGACGGGGGCACCCGTCCGGTATGCAGGAACCGCACAGAGTCCGCTCGGTCAGCACTGTGGGAGGCCGCCGCTCCCGGAACGCGGGCGACCGGCGAGGATGGCGGGGTGGCCGATCTCCTGAACCCCGCGGACCCCGACTTCGCCCGCGACCCGTTTCCGTACTACGCGCGCCTGCGGGCCGCCGGCGCCCCCGCCGCCCGGGTGGCCCTGGCCAACGGGACGCACGCCTGGCTCGTCACCGGGTACCGGCCGGCCCGGGAGGTCCTCTCCGACCCGCGCTTCTCGAACGTTCCGCCGCGGAGCGCGGGCCGGCCCAAGGCCGACTCCCCGGCGCAGCGCGCCCGTGGATGTCTCGCCCGCCACATGCTCAACTCCGACGCCCCCGACCACAGCCGGCTGCGCCGCCTGGCGGCCGCGGCCTTCACTCCGCGGCGGGTCGACGAGCTGCGGCCCCGCATCGAGAAGCTGACCGGGGAGCTCGTGGCGGAGGCCGTGGCGCGGCTGGCCACGGAGGGCACCGTCGATCTCGTCGACGCCTTCGCCTTTCCGCTGCCGGTCCTGGTGATCGGCGAGGTGCTCGGTGTGCCGGAGGCCGACCGGGCGGACCTGCGCGCCTGGACGTACCGGGTCGGCTCGCCCGCCGACGCGCTGGAGCCCGGCGCGGTCGACGAGGCGTGGACGAGTCTGCACGCGTACTTCACCGCGCTGATCGACCGGAAGCGGCGCGCGCCGGGCGACGACCTGTTCAGCGCCCTGGTCCGGGACACGAGCGAGGGCGGGCTCGACGACGGCGAGCTGCTCGCCATGGCGTTCCTGCTGCTGTTCGCGGGCTACGAGACGACCATGAACCTGATCGCCTCCGCGGCCCTGCTGCTCCTGACCCACCCGGGGGAGCTGGCGGCCGCGCGGGAGGGCGGAGCCGGCCGCTGGGCCGCGGTGACGGAGGAGACCCTGCGGCACGCGAGCCCGCTGGAGGGGACGACCTGGCGGCGGACCACGGAGCGGGTGGACCTCGGCGGGGGAACGGTCATACCGGCGGACGCGTCGGTGCTCGTGGTCCTCGCGGCGGCCAACCGCGACCCGGAGCACTTCCCCGCCCCCGACGCCTTCCGGCCCGGACGCTATGCGGCGGGCGCGGCCCGGCCCGCCCCTCATGTCGCGTTCGGCCACGGCGCGCACTTCTGCCTCGGGTCCCGGCTGGCCCGCCTGGAGGCGGCGATCGCCCTGCCCACGCTCTTCGCCGCCCTGCCCGCCCTGCGCCTGGCGGCCGACCCGGCCACGCTGCCGTACCGCCCCGGCCTCCTGGTCCGCGGGCCGGCCCGGCTCCCGGTCTGCCGCGCGGACGGCGTCTGACCCTACGATCGGGCCCATGCAGATCAGGGCAGACTCCGCGCGCATCCGCAGCAGGCGACACGCACGGGTCGCGGGGGCGCTGGCGCTCGTTCTCGCCTGTACGGCGGGCACCGGGGCCGCCGAGGCGGCCGGGCGTCCCCTCGCCGTGTGCACCACGGGCGACTACCAGCCGATGACCTTCCACGACCGGGCGACCGGCCGGTACAGCGGTATCGACATCGAGATGGCCCGCGAGCTGGCCGCCCACCTGGGCCGCGAGACCCGGTTCGTCCCCACCACCTGGCCCACCATGATGAACGACCTCGCCGTCCCGGGCCGGTGCGACATCGTCATGGGAGGTGTCTCGGTCACTCCGGAGCGGCAGCGGCAGGCGGACTTCACCCGGCCCTACCTCACCGATGGCAAGACCCCGCTGACCACCGCCGCCCGCGTCCGGGACTTCGGGACCGTCGCGCAGATCAACAAGAAGTCCGTCCGCGTCATCGTCAACCCGGGCGGCACGAACGAGCAGTTCGTGGCGGAGCACCTCCCCGACGCCACGGTCGTCCGCTGGCCCGACAACACCACCATCTTCGACGAGCTCGTCGCGGGCCGGGCCGATGTGATGATCACCGATGCCCTGGAGGCCCGGTACCGGGCGAAGCTCCACAAGGAACTGGCCGCCGTCCACCCCGACCAGCCGTTCACCACGGTCCGCAAGGCGTACATGCTGCCCAAGGCCGGCAAGCTGACGCACAGGGCCGACAAGTGGCTCGCGGGAGCGCTGCGCGACGGGACGTTCCGGAGGATCCACCAGAAGTGGACGGGCAGCACACCGCCATGAGCCCGCCGGCACGGCAGTCGGCACAGTAGGGTGCGCGGCGAGGCACCGTTCGGGTCAACACCGCACCGCCGTCGCCGGGCACCCGGCCTAGGCTGCCCTTGTGAGCGGCGACGGAACCACGCCCGCCACGGCCCCCCGGCACACGGTGCTCCTCGTGGCCGTCGCTCTGGCGTTCGCCGCACTCCAGCTCGTCTCCGGCGCCGGGCGACTGCCGCTGGGCTGGGACGAGAGCGTCTACGCCAGCCAGGTCAGCCCGCACGCCCCGGCGGCCTACTTCAGCGCACCCCGCGCGCGGGGCATCACCTGGCTCGCCGCACCGGTGGCCGCCCTGACCTCCTCGACGGCGGCGGTGCGGATGTGGATGACGCTCCTGGCCTGCGCCGGGCTGGTGGTGGCCTTCCGCCCGTGGCTGCGGCTGCTGCGTCCCGCGGTCGTGGTGACGGCCGCCGCGCTGTTCGCCGGGCTGTGGGTGGCGCAGTTCTACGGCGCCGCCGTCATGCCCAACCTGTACGTGGCGTTCGGCGCCCTGTCCGCGACGGCCTGGTTCCTGCGCGCCGCCCGCGGCGAGGGGGTGCGGGCCTGCGGGGCGACGGCGGTGAGCACGGCGTTCACGGCCCTGGTGCGGCCGCCCGACGCCGCCTACCTGGCCGTCGCGCTCCTGCTGGGCGCGGTGGCCGTGCGGGCCTGGCGCCACCGGGGGGCGGTCGCCGCGGTGGTCGCCGGGCTGGTGGTGGGCTGTGCGCCGTGGACGATCGAGGCCGCGGTGCGCCATGCGGGCTTCTTCGCCGGACTGCACACCGCCAGCGACGTCCAGGGCGGCATGGGCTGGCACCCGGACGCCCTCCTGATGCAACTGCACGCGCTGAACGGGCCGTTGCTGTGCCGCCCGTGCCACATCCCCTGGAAGCACGCGGAACTGTCCCTGTGGTGGCTGGCCCTGCCGGTCCTGGTCGTGGCCGGGCTGGGTGCCGCACGGCGGTCCGGCCGGCTGCTCACGCACCTGCTGCCCGTCCTGTGCGCGGGGGCGCTGGCCTGCCCGTACCTGTTCCTGCTCGACTACTCGGCGCCCCGCTTCCTGCTGCCGTCGTACGCCCTGCTCGCGCTGCCGGTCGCCGAGGGGGCCCACGCGGCCGCGACCGCCGTGCGCGGGCCCTGGCGCGCCGTGGCCACAGCGGCCGTGACGCTGTGTCTCGCCGCCCACTTCGCCTCCCAGTACCTGGTGCTGGAGCGGCGCGTCGAGGACGTGGCGGCGAGCCGGGCGGCGAATCTGCGGCTCGTCGAGCAGCTGCACCGGATCGGCATCCGCCCGCCGTGCGCCATCACCGGCGAGGAGGCCCCGATGATCGCGTACGCCGCTCGCTGCGCCTCCCCCGCGGTCAGCGGCAACAACACGTCCACGACCGTTCCGGAGCTCCTGGAGCGCGCCCGCACGGTTCCGTTGGCGGTCCTCGCGCGCCGACCGTCGCCGCCGCACTACGCCCGGGGGTGGCGGCGCCTGGAGTTCTCCCTCTCCGACGAGCGCTGGTACGTCTTCGTGCCGCCGCGCGTCGTGGTGCCGGACGGTGGCGCGTGGGCGGGTGGCGGCTCAGGTTAGTTCCGGTTGGTCAGGGCCGGGCGGTGGGGCGGCCGATGGCCGGGGCAGTGATGGTCACCACGCCCGCGCCCGGAGCGGCCGCCTCTGTCACGGGCTCACCGGGGCCGCTGTCCAGGGCCGGGGCGCCGGGACCGGGGCGCCGGTGTGTCTCGCCCCACCACCACACCACCAGCGGGCCCAGGGCCGTCGCCAGCGCCAGGCCCGCCCAGACCCGCATCGCCACGTACCCGTGCCCCCACACCACCGACCCCACCAGACATCCCCCGAACAGCACCGCCCACCCCAGATGCGTCCGGAAAGTGCCCACCCCGTCCGGCGACACCGAATCTCCCTTCGGCGTCACCACGAAACCCGACCGGCGGCGCAGCAGGGCCTGCCACAGGGCGCGTGCGTAGAGCGGTGCGGATACCGCGGACATCACCATGCCGGCGACTCCCGATGAGCCCGCGGGCTCGTGGGGGCTCACGTTGTGGCGGCGGTTTGCCACGTAGAGGGCCACTTGGAGCGCGGCGGCGTCGCCGTAGAGCATCAGCCATACTGCCGACGGCACGCTGATGCCGGCCGCGCCTACGACCAGGAACAGGACGCAGGACACTCCGCCCAGTACCCAGGTGAGCGCGGCCATCGGGTAATAGGCCACCAGGAGCAGGTAATTCAGAAGCCGGCCGGCTGAGAGTCCCCATACGGCGCGCCAGAACTGGCACAGCAGTGTCTCGAAGGTTCCCCGGGACCACCGCAGCTGCTGGGAGAAGAAGTCCGTCCACGACGACGGGCCCTCCCCCACCGCCAACACATCCGGCGTATACACCGACCGCCACCGGCGCCCCGTCACCGGATTCCGCCGCCGATGAATCTCCAACCCCGTCGCCATATCCTCCGTAATCGAATCATAAAACCCCCCGATCTGCCGCAGCACACT